>NZ_VBVZ01000255.1 GCF_005863185.1 Pseudomonas edaphica | reverse complement strand
GACGTCAGCGCCCCGTACTGAGCTGCTGCTCAAAATCGGGAAGTGCGTATAGCCGTCCATCACCACCTTGATCGCTCGACTCAGCTCTTTCAAGTCGTCAGATTTGGAGATGTAGCCATGGGCCCCAGCGTTCATGCAGCGTTTTGCATAAAATGCCGGTTCAAGTCCAGTCAGCACTAATATTTTACTGGGTAGCCCCAAATCAGTAATTCGACCGATAACGTCCAACCCATCCAGCAACGGCATGGAAATGTCTAACATAATCAGTTCGGGTACATGTTTGCGTGCCAACTGAACGGCATCGACACCGTTATCGGCCTCGGCGATCACCTCAAATTGTGCAGCGGCCAAAACCACTTTGACAGATGCCCGAATAAACGGGTGATCATCTACGACTAACGCTTTGAACATATGAACCTCTTTTCGAGCGACGTACCGCCAATTCAGGACATATGCACTGGCTATTACGCGCGGCCTGATTACCTAAGCGCAGATAACGTTGATGTGCCAACGGCGTCTTTTTAAGATTATTGAAAGCCTGCTACGGTTGAAAACGCTCCATCCAGTTGAAAAAATCCTGATCCTTCATGGGCATCGCCAAGTGAAACCCTTGGCCAAAAGAACATCCGAGGTTAACGAGCGTATCGTTGATACAACGCGTGGCAACACCCTCAATCACAAGGTCCATCCCCAGGGCTTCCGACAGTGCCAGGCTGCTGGTCACTACCGCCCGGCTGCGTGCATCCGAAAGATCCTGTACAAATACCCCATCCAACTTGAGCTGACTGAACGGTAACTGCGCCAACAATCTAAGCGACGAAAACCCCATGCCAAAATCATCAATCGACAAACCACAGCCAAGTCGATGCAGAGCATTGAGATTGTTCAGTACCGGCAGAGGCAGATCGAGCAAGCCCCTTTCGGTCACTTCAAACTTCGAGGCCGTACCGGGCAGCCCTCGTCGCTTCAGCACCGAATCCACATGCGTGAACAACTCATCACTGCTTAACTGCGAGGCCGCCAGATTAAAAGCCAACTGCAACGAAATCCCTCGCGATTTCAGCTTGAATAACAACTCCACACCCTGGTCAAGCAGTTGCTCGAATACCTCGTTGATCAGGCCGTGGCCCAATACTGCCGCCAATAAATCCTTGGGTAACAACAAACCTTGGGTGGGATGATTCCACCGTACCAACACCTCAGCACCAAACAATGTGCCGTCACGTAGGTTGAACTTGGGCTGATACCAGGCTCGAAACTCGGCCTTCTCCAAGCCACGCAACACCTCTTCGCGGGACAGCAAATCTGGGGTCATTGATTTATGGGCCGGCAAGATGTTTTGTGTTTGGACAAAGAAGTTCAATAGCTTTTCGAGCCTGCCCAGCTGCAATGGCTTGTCCAAAACGCCCAGTAATTTGATGCCCGACAATGAACTCATATGAGCAACTGCGCGATAAACATCAGGCTGTAAGTCACTGTATAAAACCGTAGCGCGAACACTTTTCAGCGTCAGGGAAAGCTGCCAGAACTCGACCATATTGAGTGCGCCATCGGCTAGGTCAAAAAAGACAATGTCGATGCTGGTGCCATCCTGCATATGCGCTAACGCTTGCGCTGTGTCATCCGCTACTAAAATGGATCTGACGCCCAAGCGCTGCAGCGCCTTAACCAAAACCCCGCGTTGAAAGACATGGCTCTCTATAATGAGAACGCAATCCGGCTTCATCTCTCACCCTCTTTGATTGAGCGAGAAGATATTGACGTTCTTGAGCACTTTAAGACCGGGGAAAATTCCCTGTGCGACAAGGGAATTTTCACCACCTAGAGGTTAAGCAGCTTTAAATGACCGACGTTTCCACAGTACCGCAATGCCTGCTCAGCCGGCGGTGGTCGTCACTCGACGCCTCTGACGTTGTGACTCGAACCAAATCACCAGCATGAGCAAACTGCCGCCGACGATCAGCAAACTGAGCAGCCAGCCCAGAGTTTCAGCCAACTGAGTGAAGAACAGGGTGTATAACTGGATGATCAAAAACGTCGCGCCATAGCCCATCAACATGCCGAACCGCAGACGCAGACCCACTGCAAAAACGCCAAGACTGAATCCGGCCCAGAGCAGGTTGAACAACAGCAGCTCACTGTCCTCGGCAAAATGCCACGGACCGTAGATCAAATCGTAGCTGCCGAACAACGACAGCAGCCACAAAGCCATCTCGGCAACAAACAGACCACAGGAAATCCACACTTTGGCGAAGCCGCTATAGCGTGCCAATAGCCCTGTCTCACCACGCAGATGCAAGGCCCCCGCCGCTACCAGTACCAGCCCTGCACCAAGAAAGCGCAATGGGTAGTTCATACCGAACCAGTAAGCGCCCCAGCCGGACACATAACCGCTGCGGCCGCCAAACCAGAAAAAAAACAACACGGTGCACAATGTCAGCAACAACACGTTGCCCAACGCATAACTGAGCATCAACAGTATCAGCAGGTCGACCAGCAGCAGCGCCGGCCAGTTACCGGAACCGTCCGAATAGATGATGCCCACTGCAACGCTTACCCCGATCAGACCAAAACCGCCGAGTAGTTCTGCGGTACTGCCCAACATCCGCAAGCCTTTGCCCGGTAACCAACGTCCAATGGCGAAAAGCCCCAGGGTCAGGAGCGACAGGCTGATCGCCAGTTTGGGTAAGGTGAACGTCAGGTGTTCGCGCAGAAACAGCACCAGCCCTGCTGCCACACTGATGGCGCCGAAGGTTAGAAACCAACGCCCAAGTGAGCGCCAGTCCCAGCGAGTCAAGGGGTACAGCTCACCGATGCGGCTGTGAGCGGCTGGATCAATCTGTTCTTCGCGCAGCCACTGATCGAGAGCATTGCGCACCTGTCGATTACGACGACCCAGGCTCATGACCGATCCTCCTTGGCACGCAGCGCCGCACGCTCAAACAGCCACCCCAGGGCAATACCCATCACGCCGGCTGCAATAAAAAAACTCACGACACTCAGGTGATCCCAAGCGTATTCGTAGAAACGCGTGTACAGGTCAATCCCCAGAAACACCACACCGAAACCGATGAAGCTGGGGTGCTTGAAACGAGCGCCTATCACCAACTGGCTGATCGCCCCAAGTGTGAACAGCAGTATCCATAGCGCAGACTCGGACCAGCCGTAACGTTCCAGGCTGAGAAACCATAATGAGCAATTGAAATAGAGCAGTCCGAAAATCACGTACAACCGCCCAAAACCACGGCAGTGGCGCAGCGGCCCTTCTTCCGCATGCTGGTGCCATAACCCCAGGAGTGCTGCCAGCCCGGCGATGACTGCCATGAGGCGCGGGTCTTGGATACCGAAGTCGTACGAACCACCCCCGGTGTAACGCTCCCAGGAGCCAAGCGCGTGAAATACGCACAGCAGCCCCAAGAACAAGGGCCAGCGCAAGTGATAACGGTAGGCCGTGCAAGCACTCAGCACAGCGGTGAGCAGCAGCGCCAATGGGACACGATTCAGCCCGCCATCTTCGTCTTCTATGCCGCCGAGCAACAGGCTGCCACCGATCAGCATCAGGCCGATAGTCAAAATAGCCACCCCGGTCACCGGCATACGCCCGGCAGGATCACGCGCCAAGCGCACACCGCCCCACCACAACGCGACACCCACGATAAAAAACAACAATACACCGAGCGTGACCGATTCACTGAGGTAGCTCACACCGCCCAGGACCGCCATGCCTATCAGCAACACCGAGCCGATACCCAACCATTGCAACACCGTGGACAGCAGTTGACCCGGGCGCTGATAGGGCGCACTCAGCCTCTGCCGGGTAGCGCCGTCGATCAGCCCCCGATGCTGCCAATCAGCAATTTCGTCGAGCATCAATTGCCGGGTCGATTTACTCATGCGGTCAGCCCTGCCTGGGAAATGAAGGGCGAACCGTATTACGGTCCACGCCAGATGTTACGTCTGGCAGAGAATGGCGGGTGTCCCAGAGTATTGTCTACGGGAATTTTCCCGGCCAGCGGATGCCTTCTGCCACTCCATTTTGTGGTTTAGGCCGAATGCACGGCATAACGCACCGCGTAGCCATCCAACCGCTGCTTCAGTTGCTGGTGCTGCGAAACGCTAAGGCTGGGTATACGGATATCCACACGCTGACCATGGCGCTCATCACTGCGCGCATCGACCTGCGCGCCACGAGTGACCTGCCCGACTTCCTCTTCGAACACCCGGCGAATGGCATCCAGGCGCAATGCTGGCTTGAAGGTCTTGCCCAC
The DNA here is from genome assembly GCF_005863185.1 of Pseudomonas edaphica. Taxonomy (GTDB): domain Bacteria; phylum Pseudomonadota; class Gammaproteobacteria; order Pseudomonadales; family Pseudomonadaceae; genus Aquipseudomonas; species Aquipseudomonas edaphica. Next base: position 4,191 of record NZ_VBVZ01000255.1, on the reverse strand, counting down.
GGCAGTCAACGGAATGTGCTCCACCAGCCAGATGTCTTTCGGCAACGCTGCACGCTCATGGATATGCTGTTGGGCATGCTCCATCAATTTAGCCTCAGTCGCGTGCTCGCCGGCTTTGAGCTGCACATACACCACCGGCAGTTCACCGGCCTTGATGTCGGGCTTGCCCACGGCCGCTGCGAGGGCTACCGCAGGGTGACGATGCAGCGCTTCCTCGATCATCTGCGGATCAATATTGTGCCCCCCGCGAATGATCAAGTCCTTGCTGCGGCCGGTCAGCCAAATGTAGCCATCGGCGTCGATGCGCCCCAGGTCGCCGGTATTGAACCAGTCGCCATCCACCCAAATGCCAAGGTTCTTGTCCGTCTGCAGATAGCCATTGAACACCGTCGGCCCACGCAGGCACAGGGTGCCCGGCTCGTCCGTGGCGGCGTCACGCAGGTAGGTTTCATCACTGTCGAGCACCACGATCTTGACCTGGCAATACGGCAGGCGCAGGCCAATGGAGCCCGGTCGCCGTTCGCCCTCGTAGGGGTTGCAGGCAGTGGCACACGTGCCTTCGGTCAACCCATACCCCTCGATGATGCGCAACCCCGTGCGGACTGCGAACTGGCGGATCAGCTCCACCGACATCGGCGCGGCGCCGCAGAGCGCAAAGCGCAGGCTCGAAATATCATTTGCGTCGGTGGGAACCTGCAGCAGAGCCGCGTAAATGGTAGGCACACCGCTGAAACTACTGACCTGGTAACGCTCCACCAACTTCCAGAAATCCTTGAACAGGGTCGGGTTGCGATACCCCTGGGGGCCAGCAAGCAAGACCTGCACGCCGTGGTGAAAGGCAGCAAGCCCCGAAACCATCACGCCATTGACGTGAAACAGCGGTAAGCCGCACAGCAGCACATCATCCGGGACATAGTGGCCGTGCAACCCAATGATCTCGGCCATCGCCACCTCGTTGAAGTGGGTATGGGGCGCCAGTTTCGGCGTGCCGGTCGTTCCTCCGGTGTGGAAATAGGAGGCGATGTCGCCAGGCTGAATGACACGTCCACTTTCCAAATGGTCCGCCGGGGCGGCGGCGAGAAGTTCGTCGAAGTCCAATACGCCTTCAGGCATCGGGGGACGTTTGGCCTTCACCACACTGCGCTGTGGTTCTGGCAACAGATTGGCCAGGTCGACCGTCACGATGGTCGGAAGCTGTGGTAGCAAATCAGACAATGCGGCCACCTTTTGCCATAAATCGGTACCCGGAAAGGGCCCTAACGTGACCAGCACCGAGGTGTTGGAGGCTCGAATCAGTTCAGCGATGTGCTGTGGTTCCAGCAGCGGATTGATGGCGTTCACAATTCCAGCCGCCTCGCCGCCCCAGATCACAAAGTGGGTCTGCGGCAAATTAGGCAGCAGAAAGGAGACGGCCTGTCCCGGACGCAGGCCGAGACGATGCAAGGCATTCGCGGTTTGCGTGACCTTGGCGAACAGTTCGTTGTAACTGATACGCCAGGGCTGATCCTCGACGCTGCCAGTCGCCAGAAAACACAAGGCCGGCAGGTCGCCAAAGCGCTCGGCCGAACGCTGTAGCAAGGTATAGGTGCTGGTGGGTAGATCACGCTGGGCCAGTGGATATTGTTGTTCAAACGCTTCGATGTCGCCCAACCGGGCGAGGGAAACAGGTACACGCATGTTTTTGGGCCTTTGGATGGACGACGATTTCAGTTTTTAACTATAGGCGCCTGCGGGTGGGTTGTGGGAAACGCCTGTTCGTAGGCTCGACACAGCCGCAATACCTGGTCGTCTGCAAATCTTGCACCAACGACCTGCAGCCCGATGGGTAGGCCCTCATCTGAAAATCCACAAGGCAACGACGCAGCAGGTTGTTGTGTCAGGTTGAAGGGATAGCTGAACGGTGACCATTTCAACCAATCATCCATCCCTGAGCCCGGCGGTACGTCGTGCCCGGCCTCAAACGCTATGATCGGCAACATTGGGCACACCAACAGGTCGTAGCGGGTATGGAAACTGTTCATGTGGGCTACCAGCTCGGCACGCTCGGACTGGGCGGCGGTGAACTGCGCCAGGGTGGTGTGCTGGCATTGTTCCGTAAAGCGCAACAGGCCCGGATCAAGCTGGCTTTTTTGCGCATCGCTCAATTGCCTGGCCAGATCCACGGCTCCCGCATTGACAATGGTTTTGAACAGTTCCAACGGGTTGCTGAAGCCTGGATCAACCGCCTCGACATGCGCACCTAATTGCGCCAAACGTTCAACGGCCTGCGCGACCGAACGGGCAACTTGTGGGTCAACCTGCACATAACCGAAGTTCGCACTGTAGGCGATGCGCAGCCCGCGCAAGTCTGCACGTCCCTGAAGCCAAGGCGCTTGCCGTGGCGCCCCCAGCAACCCGTCCCTGGGGTCAGGCCGGGCCACGGTTTGCAGAAACAACACGGCATCGTCCACGGTACGGGTCATAGGGCCCAAATGGGAGACAAGGGTCGTGGCGCTGGCCGGCCATTGAGGGATATAGCCGAACGTGGGCTTGAAACCGAACGTTCCGGTGAAACCGGCAGGGATGCGAATCGAGCCCCCGGCATCACTGCCCTGGTGCAGTACGCCAAGGTTGAGTGACGCCGCCACTGCCGCGCCACCGGATGAACCACCCGAGGTCATGCGCGCATCCCAGGGGTTGCGGGTGATGCCATAGAGTGGACTGTCGGTTACGCCTTTCCAACCGAACTCCGGGCTGGTGGTCTTGCCCAGGATGACCGCGCCGGCCTCGCGCAAAAACGTAGTGATCGGAGCGTCCTCCTCCCACGGCCCGTCAGCGGATATCACCCGCGAGGCTTTGCGAGTCGGCATGCCACGGGTTGCTGTCAGCTCCTTGATAGACGTTGGCAAACCATCCAGTGCGCCGATGGGTTCGCCCTTGAACCAGCGTTGTTCGGCGGCGCGTGCGGTGTCCAGCGCGCCTTGCGGGTCGGTATAGCAATAGGCATTGACCAGAGGGTTGAACCGTTCGATACGGGCCAATGCATCCTCGGTGACTTCCACGGGCGACAGCCGCCTGGCGCGAAAATGCGCGAGTAATTCAACGGCGCTCATATCCGCAATGGCGGTGTATTGAGTCATGGCGAAATCCTTATGATGTTGTTGCTCCCTGTAGGAGCGAGCTTGCTCGCAAAAACCGTTAACGATGACGCGCGCAGCCAGATTCAACACGGCGGCTTCAAGTTTTTCGCGAGCAAGCTCGCTCCTACAAGGGACGTGATTTCAGCGCAGGTAGTCTTCCACCAGTGCCACCCAACAAGCTGCTCCCAACGGGATCAGTTCGTCATTGAAGTCATAGTGATCGTTATGTACCGAGCAACCATTGAACTCGCCGATACCATTACCCAACCCGAAGTAGCAACCCGGCACGTCATGCAGCATCCAGGCAAAATCTTCGCTGCCCATGGTTTTAAACGTCACGTCTTCCAGCACATTGACAGCACCCAATGCCCGTTTGGCCGCCTCTAGCATGTGCTGGGTTTCCGCAGATGTGTTCACCAGCACCGGCGCGAGCAATTGATAGTCGATATGGGCACTCACCCCGAATGAAGCGGCCTGCCCCTCGACAATGCTGCGAATACGGTGCTCGACAAACTCCCGTACCAGGGGATCAAGAGTCCGCACACTCAACTCCAGCTTCGCCGTCTCCGGAATGATGTTGACGGCCGTCCCGGCATGCACCTTGCCGATGCTGATAACCGCAGAATCGTTAACCCCGATATTGCGCGATACCACTGTTTGCAACGCGCTGATGAGGCTGGCCAATGCTGGAATCGGGTCAACGCTGCGCTCCGGCATCGCGCCATGCCCGCCACGGCCAGTCAATGTGATGCACACCCGTTCGGACGAGGCCATGACCCCACCACTCTTGACGATCGCATGGCCCACCGGGAACCCCGGCATGTTGTGGAAGGCATACACAGCATCGCACGGGAATCGCCGGAACAAGCCATCCTCCATCATGGCCTTGGCGCCGGTCAGGCCCTCTTCATCCGGCTGGAAAATCACATTCACCGTCCCGTCAAACTCGGCGTGCAGCGCCAGTTGTTCCGCGGCGGCGAGCAAGGTTGCCGTGTGCCCATCATGACCGCAGGCATGCATCAAGCCCTCACGGCGGCTGGCCCAGGGCAAGCCGTTTCTTTCAATGATCGGC
>NZ_VBVZ01000254.1 GCF_005863185.1 Pseudomonas edaphica | reverse complement strand
CCTTCGTTGTGGTCTTCCTTCAATTCTTCGATTTCACGCAACAGACCATACAACGCCTGGCGCGAGAAGCTGTCGCAATCAAACGGGATAAGCACGCGATCAGCGGCAATCAACGCCGAAACCGCATAAAAATTCAGTGCAGGCGGCGTATCCAGGTAAATCCGGTCGTAATCTTCGCTCAACTCATCCAGCAGCTTTCGCAGCTTGTTGATCTTGTGTTTGGCCTCAAGCTTGGGCTGCAGGTCCGCAAGCTCGGCGGTCGCAGTGATCACGTGCAGGTTGTCGAATGGCGTTTCGTAGATATCCACCTGATTTTTCTTCGAAAACGGCCCGGAAGACAGGGTTTGCTTGAAGAAGTCGGCGATGCCCATCGGGATATCGTCGCCGGTCAGCCCTGTGAGGTACTGAGTTGAGTTCGCTTGTGCATCGAGGTCCACCAACAGGGTCCGATAGCCTTCACTGGCGCTCACCGCCGCCAGGTTGCAGGCAATGCTGGACTTGCCAACGCCGCCTTTTTGATTGAACACCACACGCCGCATGGAAAAAACCTCCGTGTATCAATGAATGTCCGAGTGTAGAGGGCAAAAGCGCCTGTTAGCTACCTCGTTCATCCATGCACTGGCGCATCACCTGTCGAACAAAAGGAGGAGTCCTACAATCCACACACCGCACGGGTAAAGGACAATCTGTAAATCTTTTCCGGCAAATTGTATTCATCCGTGAACAAATCTTTACCAAAGTTTGCTAGAACCCCACGGCACCGGGATAATGCGCGCCATTCGGCCATTGTTCCCTGTCCCGGTATTCGGGGCCAACGGCTGCACATGGAAGCCCGCAGGGGCGGGATAACTTCTCAGTGATCACTTTCAATATCGACCAATGGCGCGCCTGGGCTCCGGGCCTTGAGACTGCGCAGGACTGGCGCGCCTGGTGCCAGGCTCCGGTGTTAGTGCCGGCCAGCGATGCGTCACCCGATGTGTCGTTCCTGCCCGCCATGCAGCGCCGCCGCCTGAGCCGGCTGGCGCGCATGGCGTTCAGCGTGGGCTGGCCGTTGGCCGAGGGCCGGCAAGACCTGCCGCTGGTGTTTGTTTCCCGGCACGGCGAAACCCCGCGCACCCTCGATATACTCAGCGACCTGGCCAACGACGAACCGCTGTCGCCCACCCAGTTCAGCCTGTCGGTGCATAACGCGGTGATTGGCCTGTGGTCGATCCTGCGCAATGAGACCTGCGAAATGACCGCCCTCGCCGCCGCTGGCGATGGCCTGGAACACGGCATGCTCGAAGCCGCCGCGCTGCTCAACGAAGGCGCCCCGGCGGTGTTGCTGGTGATCACCGAAGAACAACCGCCTGCGGCTTACGCCGACTGGATCCATGATGTGCCCTTCCCTTATGCCCTCGGCCTGCTGCTGACCCCGGGCGACGAGTGGCAACTGGAACTAAACAGCGGCGCTGTCCAACTCAGTCAAACCCAGTGGCCCCACGCCCTGAACCTGCTGCGCACCCTGCTTACCGAGCGGGCCACCTGCCAACATGCCTGGAAGAACCGTGTATGGAACTGGCAACGCAAGCCCTGACCGACAAGCCACGGGACGCCTATTACTGGCGCCTGTTCGCCACCGCCGCGAGCTTCTTCTGCTTCGGTGTCGGCGGGCTGTGCCTGCGTTTGCTGGTGTTCCCGCTGCTCAGTTGCCTGCCAGGCAGTGCCGCTAAACACCAGCGCCGCGCCCGCCACACCATCAGCAAGCTGTTCTGGCTGTTTATCCGCATGATGCAACGCGCCGGTGTGCTGACCTACAGCGTTGAAGGCGCAGAAAACCTCGGGCGCCCCGGCCAGATGATCATCGCCAACCACCCGTCGCTGATCGACGTGGTGTTTTTGATCGGCCTGATGCGCCAGACCAACTGCGTGGTCAAGCAGAGCCTGTTCCAGAACCCGTTCACCCGTGGGCCGGTGCGCGACGCCGGTTACATCAGCAATGACGGCAGCGCCGATATGCTCGATGCCGCGGCCGATGCGCTGCGCGATGGCCAGACGCTGATCATCTTTCCCGAGGGCACGCGCACCACGCCCGGCGTAGCACCGGCCTTTCATCGCGGCGGCGCGGCCATTGCGCTGCGCGGTGCGACAATCATCACCCCGGTGGTGATCAAGGTCAGCCCCACCACCCTGACCAAGGCCGAACCCTGGTATCGCATTCCCAAACGCCGTTTTCACTTCAGTTTGCGCGTAGGTGCCGATATAGACCCACAGGCGTTTGCCACACTGGGGCCAGCGCCCCAGGCTTCACGCAAGCTCAACGATTACCTGCATCACTATTTCATTAAGGAGCTCGCCGAAGATGAGCAACCAACACAGCCTTGAGCACGACATAAAGGCGCTGATCATCGAGGCCCTGGGCCTGGAAGACATCAGCCCCGACGACATTGGCAGCGACCAGACCCTGTTCGGCGAAGGCCTGGGCCTGGATTCGGTGGACGCCCTGGAGTTGGGCCTGGCGATCCAGAAAAAGTACGGCATCAAGATCGATGCCGACGCCAAAGACACGCGCAATCACTTCACCAATGTGGCCAGCCTTGCGGCATTCGTCACGGCTAAAAAGGCAGCTTGAGACCGGACCATGCAAACTCGTGACGATATTTTCAACACCCTGCGCGATGCCTTGGTGGAACTGTTTGAACTGCCGCCTGAACGCGTCACCCTCGACGCCAACCTGTATCAGGACCTGGAAATCGACAGCATCGATGCCGTGGACCTGATCGACCATATCAAGCGCCAGACCGGCAAGAAGATCGCCGCCGAAGAGTTCAAGGCGGTGCGCACTGTCAACGACGTGGTTGAGGCGGTGTACCGTCTGGTCCAGCCTGCCGCATGAGCCGGCTTATCGGCCTTGGCCTGTTGCTGGCGGGGCTGCTGTACCCTTTTGCGGTGTATTACGGCACCGAGCACTTCGCGCCGTGGCAATTCGGTTTGCTGCTGGGCAGCCTGTGGCTATTGCGTGCGCTGACCGGCGCACTGCGCCCCGGCAGCCGCTGGATGGCCGTGGCGGTGATCGTGTTCTGCCTGCTGTTGGCCTGGTTCGACAACCCGCAGTTGCTGCGCTGGTACCCGAGCCTGGTCAGCGCGTTCATGCTGGCGCTGTTCGGCATGAGCCTCAAATACGGGCCGCCGATGGTCGAGCGTCTTGCACGCATGACCGACCCGCAGCTGCCGCCCAAAGCAATTGTGTACACGCGCCAGGTCACCGTGGTGTGGAGTGTGTTTTTTCTGTGTAATGGCTTGCTCGCCGCCGCCCTCACGCTGTGGGCGCCACTGAGCTGGTGGACGTTGTACAACGGCCTCATCGCCTACGGGCTGATGGGGCTGCTGTTTGCCGTGGAATGGCTGGTACGACAAAGGGTTCGAGGCCGCGTATGAATGGGTTGAAACTTGAGCACTTGTTGCTTGAGGCGCTGGAACAACGTTCGGTCACCACCGAACCTGCGATGGATCACGTCCAACTCTGCGAGCAGGCCCTGAGCCTCGCGGCGGGCCTGCAGGCGCGCGGCATCCAGCGCTTGGCGGTGCACCTGGAAGACGCAGGCGTGCTGGCCGTTGCCCTGCTGGGCGCCTGGCGTGCCGGGGTCAGTGTGCTGCTGCCTGCCGACTTGCAGCCCCAGACCCGTCAACGCTGGGACGACAGCGTGGACGCCTGGCTGGTAGAGGCCGCCGACCTTGACGCGTTGTATCAGCCGCCACTGAGCCCTGCCGCGCTCGACCTCGACGCCTGCCAATTAAGCCTGTGCACCTCCGGCTCCAGCGGCGAACCCAAGCGCATCGACAAGACCCTGCGCCAACTGGCCAACGAAGTGGCGGCGCTGGAAGCGCTGTGGGGCGCAGGCCTCAAAGACGCCTGCATCATCGGCAGCGTGGCCACCCAGCACATCTACGGTTTGCTGTTCCGGGTGTTGTGGCCGCTGTGCGCCGGCCGCACCTTTGTGCGCAAGCAACTGGCCTTCCCTGAAGACATGCAGCGCGCCAGCCGCGAACATGCGCAATTTGCCTGGGTCGCCAGCCCCGCACTGCTCAAGCGCATGGGCGACAACCTCGACTGGCCCGCACTGAGTAAAGTGTCGCGAGTGTTCTCCTCCGGCGGCGCGCTGCCAGTGGAGGCCGCCGGCAGCCTGTACGACCGCTTGCAGCAATGGCCGACGGAAATCCTCGGCAGCTCCGAAACCGGCGGCATCGCCTGGCGCCAGGGTGCACAGCCGTGGCAGCCATTTGCCGATGTGGAACTGAGCCAGGATGCCGACGGCGCCCTGCGCATTGCCTCGCCGTACCTGCCGGCCGGGCATATCGAACAAACCGCCGACGCGGCGCGCATTCATTCCGATGGCCGCTTCGAGCTGCTCGGGCGCCTGGACCGCATCGTCAAACTGGAAGAAAAACGCATCTCCCTGCCCATGCTCGAACAGGCACTGCTGACCCACGCCTGGGTCGCTGAAACCCGCCTGGGCGTGGTGCAGGAAAATCGCGCTTCACTTGGCGCGCTGGTGGTGCTGAGCGCCGAGGGCCTGCATGCGCTGCGCAACCAGGGGCGACGCAGCGTCACCCAAACCCTGCGCGAGCATTTAAGCCAACATTGCGAAGTCCTGGCCCTGCCACGTCGCTGGCGTTTGCTGCGCCAGCTGCCGCTGAACAGCCAAGGCAAACTGCCCCAGGCTGACGCAGAGGCATTGCTGCTGGCACCACGCCCAAAAGCACCCGAAGTGCTGGAACAGGTCGAAGCCAACGGCGAATGGACTGTGCAACTGAGCATCCCGCCGGACCTGGCCTACTTCAGCGGCCATTTCCCGGTCACACCGGTGCTGCCCGGCGTGGTGCAGGTGGAATGGGCCTTCAACCTCGGCCAGCAACTGCTCGATTTACCCGCAACCTTTGCCGGGATGGAAGTGCTCAAGTTCCAGCAACTGGTGCGCCCTGGTGATCAGGTTGAACTGCACCTGCGCTTCGATCCGGAGCGCGGCAAGCTGTACTTCGCGTACCGCAACGGCGATGCGGCCTGCTCCAGCGGCCGGATCGTGCTGGAGGCCCCAAGTGAATAGGCTTTTGTGGCGAGGGAGCTTGCTCCCGCTGGAGTGCGAAGCGCTCCCAACTCAGGCGCCGCAATGCGCCAGGATGCTCTCGGCCGACTGGACTGGGGCTGCTTCGCAGCCCAACGGGAGCAAGCTCCCTCGCCACAAGGGTCGCAGTAATCCTGGGAATGTTCAGCATGCATAACCCCTGCGCCCTCATCCCGGTCTACAACCACGAAGCCGCCGTACCCGCCGTGGTTCACAGCCTGTTGAACAGCGGCCTGCCGTGCCTGCTGGTCGATGACGGCAGCAGCCCGGCGTGCGCGGCGGTATTGGCGCAACTGGCAACGCTCGATCACGTCACCTTGTTGACCCTGCCAAACAACCAAGGCAAAGGCGGCGCGGTCATGGCCGGTTTTCGCGAAGCCGCGCGCCTGGGCTACACCCACGCGCTGCAGGTAGACGCCGACGGCCAACACGACCTGCGCGAAGTCGACAGCTTCCTCGACGCCTCGCGCACGCACCCAAACGCGGTGATCTGCGGCTACCCCGAATACGACGACAGCGTGCCCAAGGGTCGCCTTTACGCGCGCTACCTGACCCACGTGTGGGTGTGGATCAACACCCTGTCGCTGCAGATTCGCGACTCGATGTGCGGTTTTCGCGTGTACCCGCTGGCGCCGACGCTAGCCTTGATGGATTCGGCGTACATCGGCACGCGCATGGATTTCGACTCCGACATCCTGGTACGCCTGGCCTGGCGCAACCAGCCGATGCGCTGGCTGCCAACCCAAGTGCATTACCCTACCGATGGCGTGTCACACTTCCGCCTGTTCCGCGACAACGTGCGCATCAGCGCCATGCACACCCGGCTGTTCTTCGGCATGCTGGTACGCGCGCCGATGATTGTGTGGCGACGGTGGCAGGCATGAGCGACAGCACCAAACACTGGGCCGACCGCGAAGAGCGCGGCAGCTTCTGGCTGATGAAACTCACCGCGTTCGCGGCCAAAGTGCTGGGCCGCCGCCTGTTGAGCCCGGTGCTGTACGGCATTGTGTTGTACTTTTTCCTGTTCGGGCGCACGGCGCGCCAAAGTGCCTGGCAATACCAGCAGCGCCTGGCCGACTGGAGCGGGCGCGATGCGTTGCGCCCCAGCCATAAAAGCGTGTTCGGCCAGTTCATGGCCTTCGCCGACTCCCTGCTCGACAAGCTCGACGTGTGGAACGGCAAGCTGCGCATCGAACAGATCGAAATCAACGACCCGGCGCAATTGCGCGGGCAGTTACGCGGCGAGCGCGGCCAGATGCTGGTGGGCGCGCACTTGGGCAACCTGGAGGTGTGCCGCGCACTCGCAGAGATTGGCGAACAAGTCACCATGAACGTGTTGGTGCACACCAAGCACGCCGAACAATTCAACCGCCTGCTGGGCGAGGCCGGGGCCACGCATTTGCGCCTGATTCAGGTCAGCGAGCTGGACCCGGCGACCATGCTGTTGCTCAGCCAGCGCCTGGACGAGGGCGAGTGGCTGGCGATTGCCGGTGACCGTGTGCCCCTGCACGGCGGGCGCAAGGTGCGCGTGGATTTTCTCGGGCATGCCGCCGCCTTCCCCCAAGGCCCGTGGCTGCTGGCCGGCCTGCTTAAATGCCCGGTCAACCTGCTGATGTGCCTCAAGCACAATGGCCGCTATCGCCTGACCATCGAGCCGTTCGCCGCCTTGATCGAATGGAAGCGCAGCACCCGCGAGCACGTCATCGCCCAGTGGACCGCCCGCTACGCCGCACGCCTGGGCGATTTTTGCCTGGAGGCGCCCCAACAATGGTTCAACTTTTACCCTTTCTGGAAGACCGATGACCCCGCATCTTGAGCCGGTAATTTTTGGCGAACGCCACCTGCCAATCGAAGACGTGCTGGCCCTGGCCAACCGTCAGGCGCCCACGCAATTGCAGGATGACGCTGCCTATCGCCAGCGCATCGCCAAGGGCGCGCAGTTCCTCGACTCGCTGCTGGACAAGGAAGGCGTGATCTATGGCGTGACTACCGGCTACGGCGACTCCTGCGTGGTGGCGGTGCCGTTGCAGCACGTCGAGGCGTTGCCACGTCACCTCTACACCTTCCACGGTTGCGGCCTGGGCAAGTTGCTCGACGCCCAAGCCACCCGCGCCGTGCTCGCCGCACGCTTGCAGTCGCTGTGCCATGGTGTGTCCGGCGTGCGCGTGGAGTTGCTGGAGCGCCTGCATGCCTTCCTCGAACACGACGTGCTGCCGCTGATTCCGGAAGAAGGCTCGGTGGGCGCCAGCGGTGATCTGACGCCGCTGTCCTACGTGGCGGCGACCCTGTCCGGTGAGCGCGAAGTGCTGTTCCGTGGCGAACGCCGCCAGGCTGCCGACGTACACCGCGAACTCGGTTGGGAGCCGCTGGTGCTGCGCCCCAAGGAAGCCCTGGCCTTGATGAACGGCACCGCCGTGATGACCGGCCTTGCCTGCCTGGCCTTCGCCCGCGCCGACTACCTGCTGCAACTGGCCACGCGCATCACCGCATTGAACGTGGTAGCGCTGCAAGGCAACCCGGAACACTTCGACGAGCGCCTGTTCGCCGCCAAGCCGCACCCGGGGCAGATGCAAGTGGCCGCCTGGCTGCGCAAGGACCTGGCGATCGATGCGCCGACTGCGCCGCTGCATCGTTTGCAGGATCGCTACTCGCTGCGCTGCGCGCCCCATGTGCTGGGTGTGCTGGCCGACAGCCTGAACTGGCTGCGCTCGTTCATTGAAATCGAGCTGAACAGCGCCAACGACAACCCGATTATCGACGCCGAAGAAGAGCGCGTGCTGCACGGCGGGCACTTCTACGGCGGGCATATCGCCTTTGCCATGGACAGCCTCAAGACCCTGGTGGCTAACGTCGCCGACCTGCTCGACCGTCAGCTCGCGCTGCTGGTGGATGTGCGTTACAACCACGGCCTGCCGAGCAACCTGTCCGGCGCGCCGGCCGACCGCGCGATGATCAACCACGGCTTCAAGGCCGTGCAGATCGGCACCAGCGCCTGGACCGCCGAAGCGCTGAAAAACACCATGCCGGCCAGCGTGTTCTCGCGCTCCACCGAATGCCATAACCAGGACAAGGTGAGCATGGGCACCATCGCCGCCCGCGACGCAATCCGCGTGCTGGAGCTGACCGAACAGGTCGCCGCCGCCACCTTGCTCGCCGCCAACCAGGGCGTGTGGTTGCGCGCCCAGGCTGAAGACGCACGCCCACTGCCACCCGCACTGGCGGCCATGCATATCGAGCTGGCCAAAGACTTCCCGCCGGTGATCGAAGACCGCGCATTGGAAGGCGAACTGCGCCTGTGCCTCAAACGTATCGCCGAGCAACACTGGAGGCTGCATGCGTAGCCAGGGCGTGTTGCAT
>NZ_VBVZ01000253.1 GCF_005863185.1 Pseudomonas edaphica | reverse complement strand
TTTTCATACAACGAGGCGACAATCTCATCGGCCCGAATCGGCAGTACCGACAGCAAGGTGTCGCTCAAATCATGGCTGTCCTGGCTGAACCCCTGGATATAGATACCGGCCTTGCAGCGCTCGTCGGTGACGATCCGATAGTCGCGGGCCACTTCGAAGTCGCCCATATAGGCTTGCAGTGGCGCCAGCAGTTCGCGGTGCATCTGGCGCTCATAGCCGGTGGCCAGGATCACCGCGTCGTAATGGCTCACGCTGGTGTCGCCGTTGGCGTTATTGCGCAGCACCAGTTCGATGCCCAGCGGCCCGGCCGTGGCTTGCTCGACCACGGTCATGGTGCGGAAGGCCTGGCGGTTGATACCGGAGACTTTCTGGCGGTAAAAAATCCCGTAGATGCGCTCGATCAGGTCCAGGTCGACCACCGAATAGTTGGTGTTCTGGTACTCGGCCACCAGGCGCTCACGCTCGGCGCCGACTTGCTGGAACACCAGGTCGGTAAAGGCCGGCGAGAACACTTCGTTGACGAATGGGCTGTCGTCCGCCGGTTTGAGCGCCGAACCGCGCAGGATCATGTCCACCTGCACCGACGGGAAGCTGTCGTTGAGGTCGATAAAGGCTTCGGCCGCGCTCTGCCCGCCGCCGATGATGGCAATGCGCATAGGCTTGCCGTCCACGCACGGCTGCTGGGCCATGCGCTCGAGGTATTGGGAATGGTGGAACACCCGGCCGTCGTCCTTGAGCGCCTTGAACGCCTCCGGCACACGTGGCGTGCCGCCGGCGCTGACCACCACCGAACGGGTGGTGCGCACATGCTGTTCGCCCTGGGCATCACGGGAAATTACGCGCAACGCTTCAACCTGCTGCTGGTGCAGGATCGGCTCGATGGCCAGCACTTCCTCGCCATACCGCGCCTGGGCCTGGAACTGCCCGGCGACCCAGCGCAGGTAGTCGTTGTACTCCATGCGGCACGGATAGAAAGTGCCCAGGTTGATGAAGTCCACCAAACGGTCGTGGGCCTTCAAGTAGTTGACGAACGAGTACGGGCTGGTGGGGTTGCGCAGCGTCACCAGATCCTTGAGGAACGAAATCTGCAGTTCGCTCTGGGTGACCAGGGTATTGCCGTGCCAGCGGTAGTCGGCCTGCTTGTCGAGAAACACCACGTCCAGTTTGCCCTGGGCTTTTTCACGCTCCTGCAGGGCGATGGCCAGCGCCAGGTTCGAAGGGCCGAAACCGATCCCGATCAGATCGTGAACCGCGGGCGAAGCAATTGCCTGTGTCATTCCAGTGTCCTCTGGATAAGCCCCTTGGCGGTGGGGCGGGAATACCTGCAAAGCCTGAACAACAGGCCATGTGTTGATAGGAAACGAGGACAATGAAATAAAATTTAACTGATCTATGATCAGTGCGCGTCCCACTCACGCATGCGCACCCGGCAATGCTTCATGGCGTTGACGATATGTTTTTCCACCAGGCTGCGGGAAATGCTCAGGCGCTCGGCGATCTGCGGGTGAGAAAGGCCGTCGAGCTTGCGCAGCAGGAAGCTGTCGCGGCAGGCGCTGGGCAGCTCGGCCAGGGCACGTTCGAGCAGGGCCAGGCGCTGGGCCTGATCGTGGCTGGCGTGGGGCGAACTGGTGGCGAAGCGTTCTTCGCTGTCCAGCACCTCCAGCGGCTCGGACTGGCGCAAGGCATTGCGCCGATGGCCGTCGATCACCAGGTTCAGCGCAGTACGGTACAAAAACGCGCGCGGCTGTTCGATCGGCGTGTCGCTGGCGCGCTCCAGTACTCGCACGTAGGCGTCATGCACCACATCTTCGGCCACCTGACGGTTGCCCAGCTTGGCGTTGAGGAAACACACCAGCTCGCGATAGTAGTTTTCCAACATGACTCCCGACCGTCTGGGGGGACGGCATCAGTTCCTTGAGTGCTTACGAAGACAGGCCATGGATGATGGCAGTTTGAGTGCGTGCAATTTATAGTAATTCTCATCTACTTTTAAAGAAGTCTTGCATCAACCGTCGATTTTTTTATTCGACAGAGCTGTTACTACCTATGTAAGCGCCTAAATCGTCGGGCAATTTTCTCGTATAACTGTCAGCCCTCCGCTAACTGCGGTCCACACTTCCCGGCTGGAACCAACGCATGAAACGCCCTCGCCCCGCCCGACGCGCCCTGCTGGTTGTCGCGTGCCTGATTCCCATCGTTGCCCTGGCGGCCTGGCAGATACTGCCGCCGGGCCGCGACAGCCTCGCCACTGTCACCGTCACTCGCGGCAATATCGAAAACAGCGTCACGGCGCTGGGCACCCTGCAACCACGCCGGTATGTCGATGTGGGCGCACAGGCATCCGGGCAGATCCGCAAGATCCATGTCGAGGCCGGTGACCAGGTCAAAGAAGGCCAGTTGCTGGTCGAAATCGACCCGGCCACGCAGCAGGCCAAGCTCGATGCCAGCCGCTATGCCATCGACAACCTCAAGGCCCAGTTGCAGGAGCAGAAAGCCCAGCACCAACTGGCGCGCCAGAAATACCAGCGCCAGCAACGCCTGGTGGCCGGCAACGCCACCCGCGAAGAAGACGTGCAAACCGCCAAGGCCGAGCTGAGTGCCACCCAGGCACGGGTCGACATGTTCCAGGCGCAGATCCGCCAGGCCCAGGCCAGCTTGCGCAGCGACGAGGCCGAATTGGGCTATACACGCATCTTCGCGCCGATGAGCGGCACGGTGGTGGCGGTGGATGCGCGGGTCGGCCAGACCCTCAACGCCCAGCAGCAGACCCCGTTGATCCTGCGTATCGCCAAGTTGTCGCCGATGACCGTATGGGCCGAGGTCTCCGAAGCCGACATCGGCCACGTCAAACCCGGCATGACCGCCTATTTCACCACGCTCAGCGGCGGCAGCCGGCGCTGGACCAGTACCGTGCGCCAGATCCTGCCGATCCCGCCCAAGCCCCTGAATGAAACCAGCCAGGGCAACGGCAGCCCCAGCAGCACCAGCAAAAGCGGGAGCGGCCGCGTGGTGCTCTACACCGTGCTGCTGGATGTGGACAACGCCGACAATGCCCTGATGGCCGAAATGACCACCCAAGTTTTTTTCGTCGCCAGCCAGGTCAAGGATGTGCTCACCGTGCCGGTTGCGGCCTTGCTCGGCAGCCACGGCAGCGACACGCAAACGGCCCGCGTGGTGGCCAAAAATGGCGCCATTGAGGAACGCGAGGTGCGCGTGGGTATCAGCGACCGCCTGCGCGTCGAAGTGCTGAGCGGCGTCAAGGAAGGCGATCACCTGTTGATCGGCACGGCCGACGCCAGTGGGGGTTGATTTGACCACGCCGCTGATCGAACTCAAGAACATCCGCAAATCCTACGGCGGCGGTGACAGCCCGCAGGTCGACGTGTTGCGCGGCATCGACCTGTCGATCCACGCCGGGGAATTCGTCGCCATTGTCGGCGCCTCCGGCTCCGGCAAGTCCACGCTGATGAACATCCTCGGCTGCCTCGACCGCCCCTCCGAGGGCGACTACCTGTTCGCCGGCGAAAACGTCGCGCACCTGGGCAGCGACGAACTGGCCTGGCTGCGCCGCGAGGCCTTTGGGTTTGTGTTCCAGGGCTACCACCTGATTCCGTCCGGTTCGGCCCAGGAAAACGTCGAGATGCCGGCGATCTATGCCGGCATCAGCGCCACCGAGCGGCATGCCCGCGCCAAGGCCCTGCTCACGCGCCTGGGCCTGGCCGACCGCACCGCCAACCGCCCGCACCAACTCTCCGGCGGCCAGCAGCAACGGGTGTCGATCGCCCGCGCACTGATGAACGGCGGGCATATCATCCTCGCCGACGAACCCACCGGCGCCCTCGACAGCCACAGCGGCGCCGAGGTGATGACGCTGCTGGACGAACTGGCGAGCCAGGGCCATGTGGTGATCCTGATTACCCACGACCGCGAAGTGGCGGCGCGGGCCAACCGCATCATCGAGATTCGTGACGGCCAGATCATCAGCGACTCGGCGCACAGTGACACCCATGTACCGGTCACGGCCAACAGCGACGCGCTGCAAGCCGTCGACCTGCGCCAGCGCCTGGCCGACGGTGCCGAGCACAACGGTGCCTGGAAAGCCGAACTGCTCGATGCGGTCCGCGCGGCCTGGCGAGTGATGTGGATCAATCGTTTTCGCACCGCGCTGACGCTACTGGGGATCGTGATTGGCGTGGCGTCCGTGGTGGTGATGCTGGCCGTCGGCGAAGGCAGCAAGCGCCAGGTGATGGCGCAGATGGGCGCGTTCGGCTCCAATATCATTTACCTCAGCGGCTCCTCGCCCAACCCGCGCACGCCGCCGGGTATCGTGACCCTCAACGATGTCGCGGCACTGGCGATGTTGCCCCAGGTCAAGCGCATCATGCCGGTCAACGGCAACGACGCGGGGGTTCGCTTTGGCAACCTGGATTACCTGGCCTATGTGGGTGGCAACGACGTCAACTTCCCCGAAATTTTCAACTGGCCGGTGGTCGAGGGCAGCTATTTCACCCAGGAAGACGAGCGCGCCGGCGCCACCGTCGCGGTCATCGGCCACCGTATCCGCGAAAAGCTGTTCAAAAACGTCGCCAGCCCGATCGGCCAGTACATCCTGATCGAAAACGTGCCTTTCCAGGTCATCGGCGTCCTCGCCGAAAAAGGCTCCGCCTCCGGCAATAAAGACAGCGATGACCGGGTCGCCATCCCGTATACCGCCGCCAGCGTGCGCCTGTTCGGCACTTATAACCCCGAATACGTGGCGATTGCCGCCGCCGATGCGCGCAAGGTCCATGAGGCTGAAATGGCCATTGATCAACTGATGCTCAAGCTGCACAACGGTAAACGTGACTACCAGTTGACCAACAACGCCGCGATGATCCAGGCCGAAGCCCGCACGGCCAACACGCTGTCGCTGATGCTCGGTTCGATTGCGGCGATTTCCCTGCTGGTGGGCGGGATCGGTGTAATGAACATCATGCTGATGACCGTGCGTGAACGCACCCGCGAAATAGGCATTCGCATGGCCACCGGCGCGCGCCAGCGCGACATCCTGCGCCAGTTCCTAACCGAGGCGGTGATGCTCTCGGTGGTTGGCGGCCTGTTCGGCATCGCCCTCGCGCTGCTGGTGGGCGGCGTGCTGGTACTGGCCGAGGTGGCGGTGCAATTTTCCCTGGTGGCGGTGTTTGGCGCGTTTGGCTGTGCGCTGGTCACCGGTGTCGTATTCGGCTTTATGCCGGCCCGTAAAGCTGCCCGGCTCGATCCGGTTAAGGCGTTGACCAGTGAATAAACGATCTTCCCTGCTGGGCGTGTGCCTGTTGCTCAACGCCTGTACCGGCAACCCGCCGAGCGTCGACAGCGGCCTCGCGCCGCCGCCCGCCTGGCAGTACGCCGAACGCGATGCCACGCAGGCGACCAACCAACGCTGGTGGACACACTTCGGCAGCCCGCCGCTCAACCGCCTGATCGACCAGGCGCGACGCGACAGTTATGACGTGGCCGCCGCCATGGCACGCGTGCGTCAGGCCCAGGCGAGTGCGGTAATTGCCGGGGCGCCGTTGTTACCTGAGGTCAAGTTCAACCTCACCGCCAGCCGTGAAAAACTGCTGCGCGGCAGCGGCAATGCCTCCTTGGACGCCACCGACAGCAACAAGACCGTCGACAGTTTCGGTGCCAACCTCTCAGCCAGCTATGAACTGGACTTCTGGGGTGGCCGCGTTGCCGCCCGCGACAGCGCCCTGCAAAGCCTGCGCGCCAGTGAGTTCGACCAGGCCACCGTGGAGCTGACCCTGCTCAGCAACGTCGCCGACCGCTACGCGCAAACCCTCGCCGCGCAGCAACGCCAGCAGATCGCCGAGCTGAACCTGGCCAATGCGCGCAACGTGCTGAACCTGGTGCAAACCCGCTACAGCGCAGGCTCCGCCACCGCCCTGGAGCTGGCCCAACAGAAAAGCCTGGTGGCCGGCCAACAACGGCAATTGCCGCTGATTGCGCAAGTGGCCGAAGAATCGCGGATCACCCTCGCCGCCCTGCTCGGTCAACCCGTACAAGCCCTGGACCTGGGCACCGAGCCGTTCCAGGCGCTGACCTGGCCAAGCATTGGCCCGGGCGTGCCGAGCCAATTGCTCAGTCGTCGCCCCGACCTGGCCCGCGCCGAGGCGCAACTGGCGGCGGCCAGTGCCGACGTCACGGTGGCACGCGCAGCGATGCTGCCCAGCGTAACCTTGGGCGCGACAGTCGGCTCCGGCGCCTATAAAGCTGAAGACATCCTGCGCAGCCCGTTCTACAACCTGACCTCGGGGCTGGTCGCGCCGATCTTCAACAATGGCCGATTAAGCGCCGAGCGCGACAAGGCTCGCGCCCGCCAGGATGAACTGCTGCAAACCTATCGCGGTGCGATCATCAACGGCTTTGCCGATGTGGAGAAAGCCCTCAGCAGCATCACGCGCCTGGACCAGCAACGCCAATGGCAGGCCGAGGAGCTGCAACAGGCCCAGGCCGCCTTCCAGATCTCCGAGAGCCGCTACCAGGCAGGCGCCGAGGACTTGCTGACGGTGCTGGAAACCCAACGCACCTTGTATGCGGCCCAAGACTCGAACGTGCAACTGCGGCTGTCGCGGCTGCAAGCCAGCATTGCCTTGTACAAAGCGCTGGGCGGCGGCTGGGATACGCAGATCCGACAATAAAACTGTAAACTCCTACACAAAGCGTTTATTCGCCCTACATTCTTCGACCCTGGGTCCTTGGTAAAAAAGCCGTCCTCATACGGCAGCCCGGACCCTCCTGATGAAACCCAGCGTTCTGGTAAAAAACCTGGCGTGTATCGGCCTCTGGCTGATCGCCGGCCAGGCGTTGCCCGAGCCGCTGATCGCGCCGACCGCGATTGACTGGCTGCTGGATTGCCCCTTCCCCGCCCAGGAGCGGCCGGACCCCGAAGTGCTGGAACGCACCCAATGCGCCAGTGTGAATGTGCCCCGCGACTATGCCGCGCCCAAACGCGGCAGTGTGCGCCTGGCCCTGACCCGCGTGGGCGCCCGCCAGCCGCTCAGCCGTGAAGGTGTGGTATTTATCCAGGGTGGCGAGCCGCCAAAGGGCCAAGGCGCAACCTTCGCCCTGCACCTGACCAGCCGTTGGGAGTCCTATGCTACCCAGGCCTATCGCACCTTGACCAACCGCTATGACGTGATCGAACTGAGCCCCCGTGACCTAAGCCAGCCCAGCGGCGTAGAGCAAGCGGCGCGTGATATGGAGTATGTGCGCGCCCAACTCGGCGAGGCCCAGCTCAATTACCTCGGCAACGCGCAGGCCACCCGCCTCGGCAGCCGCTATGCCGCGCTGTTTCCCGAGCGCGTCGCACGCATGGTGCTGGTCAATGCCGAGCAGGCCGAGCCGGTCGCTGCCGGCATCGAGCAATTGCTGCTCAAAGAGCCAGCCCGCCCTGGCACCGCCGCTGGGTGCATTAACCGCTGGGTCGGCGATTTTCTCGTATTCGGCAAACAGCCGCCCGCGTCCACACGCTGCCTCGACCTCGGCAGCTGGGAATAACCCGCGCATTTGCGACCACTTCAGGCCGAAAACGACACCTTGCGTTGACGCTCCGGCTCAATCGTTATTAAGTGCTATTAATCCGCATTAATAGGATCAATAGAACAGCATGCTCAGCCGCCCGCTACGACGCAAACGCCAGAAGCTTTCCGATGTGATTGTCGAGTCGGTCAAACGCTCGATCGTCACCGACGCGCTCAAGCCCGGCGACCGCCTGCCTACCGAGCGCGAGCTGATGGAAAGCTTCCAGTGCTCCAAAGGCTCGGCCCGTGAAGCGCTCAAGGCCCTGGAAGTGGAAGGCCTGGTGAGCACACGCACCGGCCCCAGTGGTGGCGCCTACCTGAACCAGGCCGGCACTGAACCGGCCAGCCGCGCGTTGCGTAACTACCTGCACTTCCAGCACCTGGATGGCGAGCAGGTGTACCAACTGCGCAAGGTCATCGAGGTAGAACTGGCAGTATCGGTGCTGGGTCGCTTGAGCGAAGACGACTATCAAGCCCTGCAAGACAACGTGGATTTTTGCAGCGCCCCCGAAGACAGCGAAGCCGGACAGCGCGAACAGCGCCTGGCGGAACTGGAGTTCCACAACCTGTTGGCCAAGGCCTGCCCCAACCCGCTGCTGAGCTTTATGGCGCAGTTTCTCAACGACTTGTTGCGCGACCTGGTGGTGCTGAAAAAAGCCTACAAGCCCAAGCGCAAACAGTTTGACGCGGCCAACCTGGACTATCACAAGCAGTTGCTGCTGGCCTTTCGCGCCGGTGATGAAACGGCCGTGCGCAACCTGATGCATGAACATATGTGCGACGCCGAACACCACATGACGGCGCTGGAAGGCGAGGTCAGCCCGCACTTTTTGCTGGAGTTTGATCATAGCTGAGGCGCACCCCATCCCAATATGAAAACCCAATCAATGTGGGAGCTGGCTTGCCTGCGATGGAATCGACCCGGTTTGACAGAAACACCGAGGTGTCTGC
>NZ_VBVZ01000252.1 GCF_005863185.1 Pseudomonas edaphica | reverse complement strand
AAGTAGCCGTTACCGCAGCAACGGATATGTACCCCGCTCCTACACACTTCATGAACAACCCCTCCACGCTTTCCCCCTTGCCCCAAACCCCGCGTGATTCCACGATGCAAGCACTTACAAAGAGGAGTCATTCCATGTTCGCCGGATTCCAAAAAGACCAGTGCCACGTCAACGGCGTGGACATCAGTTACCGCAAAGGCGGTACAGGTCCCGGTCTGCTCCTGCTGCACGGGCACCCGCAAACCCACGTCATCTGGCACAAAGTCGCCGAACAGTTAGCCGAACAATTCACCGTGGTCGCCGCCGACCTGCGCGGCTATGGCGACAGCAGCAAACCACCCGCCAACGACCACCACACCAACTACTCCAAACGCGAAATGGCGCGCGACAGCGTCAAGCTGATGCAAGCCCTGGGCTTTGACACCTTCTCGGTACTGGCCCACGACCGTGGCGCTCGTGTGGCCCACCGCCTCGCCCTGGACCACCCCGCCGCCGTGCAGCGCATGGTGCTGCTGGATATCGCGCCCACCTTGTCGATGTACGCCCAGACCGACGAAGCCTTCGCCCGCGCCTACTGGCACTGGTTCTTCCTGATCCGCCCGGCGCCGTTGCCCGAAGCGCTGATCGAGAGCAACCCCGAGCTGTACCTGCGCAGCGTCATGGGCAGCCGCAGTGCCGGGCTCAAACCGTTTACCGATGAAGCCTTCGCCGAATACCTGCGCTGCCTGCAACTGCCCGGCACCGCTCGCGGTATCTGCGAGGACTATCGCGCTGCCGCCGGTATAGACCTTGAGCACGACCAGGCCGACATCGACGCCGGCAACCACCTGAACCTGCCGTTGCTGGTGATGTGGGGCGCCGAAGGCACTGTTGGCCGCTGCTTCGAGCCACTTAAGGAATGGCAGAAAGTCGCCACCGACGTGCGTGGCAAGGCGCTGCCGGCCGGGCACTACATTGCCGAAGAAGCCCCTGAGTTGTTGCTGGGCGAAGTCCTGGCCTTCCTGCGCTGAATGCACTGACACACTGATCTGAAACACCCGCCTCGCAGGCTGCCAATGACCTGCGACGGGTTCGCTTTGCCCAAAAAACATCCCGAGATAATAACAATGACAATCCGAAAACTGCTGGGAACCCTGTATATCCAGGTGCTCATCGCCATCGCGCTGGGTGTGTTGATCGGCCATGTCTGGCCGCAAATCGGTATCGACCTCAAGCCGCTGGGCGACGGGTTTATCAAGCTGATCAAGATGATCATCGGCCCGATCATCTTCTGCACGGTGGTGTCCGGCATCACCAGCATGCACGATGTAAAACAGGTGGGTCGGGTCGGCGGCAAGGCGCTGCTGTACTTCGAGATCGTTTCCACCATCGCCCTGCTGATCGGCCTTCTCGCCGCGCACCTGCTGCAACCGGGCGTGGGTTTCAACATTGACGTGAAGACCCTCGACAGCTCGGCCATCGCCGGTTTTGTCGGCCAGGCCGAACATGGCGAAGGCATCACCGGGTTCCTGCTGCACGTGATCCCCACCACGTTTTTTGATGCCTTCTCCAAGGGCGAAATCCTGCCGGTCCTGTTTGTCTCGGTACTGTTCGGTGTCGGCCTGGTGATGGTCGGGGAAAAAGGCCGGCCACTGGTGGGCGTGATCAACCAGGCCAGCGAAGTGTTCTTTCGCATCGTCGGCATCATCAGCCGCGTGGCGCCCATCGGCGCGTTTGGGGCGATTGCCTTCACCATCGGCAAATACGGCGTGGGTTCATTGCTGCCGCTGCTGAAGCTGGTGGGTACGTTTTACCTCACCGCGTTTTTCTTTGTGGCCGTGGTGCTGGGCAGCATCGCGCGCTACGCCGGCTTCAGCATTTTCAAGCTGATGGGCTATATCAAATCGGAGCTGTTGATTGTGCTCGGCACCAGTTCGTCGGAGTCGGCGCTGCCGCAACTGATCCAGAAACTCGAAAGCCTGGGTGCGTCCAAAGGCGTGGTGGGCATCGTGGTGCCGACCGGCTACACCTTCAACCTCGACGGCACCAACATCTACATGACCCTGGCGGTGTTGTTCCTGGCGCAGGCCACCAATATCCACTTGCCGCTGGAGCAACAATTGACCTTGCTGGCGGTGGCCATGCTGACCTCCAAGGGCGCCGGTGCGGTGGTGGGTGCAGGTTTTGTGGCACTGGCCGCAAGCCTGGCCGTGGTGCCGACCGTGCCGGTGGCAGCGATGGTGCTGATTCTGGGTGTCGACCGCTTCATGGCTGAATGCCGCTCGCTGACCAATATCATCGGCAATGCCGTGGCGGCATTGGTGGTAGCCGCCTGGGAGGGTGAACTGGACCGCGAAAAAATGGCCCCTATCGCCCTCAAGCATGGCCGCCATGCGCGGGCTGCCGCGCAGGCGAAGGTCGCCGCCGAGTAAGCATTAACGGATCGGCATGCCCGAAGGCATGCCGATCCGGTGCTATTCTGGCGGCTCATGCCGCCACGTCTGTTTCTGATGACTCATAAGAAAGATACCGTGCCCCTACCCGAAGACCTGCGGGTGTTCCTCACCGTGATCCGCAAGGCCGGCTTCGCAGCCGCCGCCGATGAACTGGGGCTGTCGCCTGCGTATGTGAGCAAGCGCATTCAGATCCTCGAAACCACCCTGGCCACGCGCCTGCTGCACCGCACCAGCCGCCGCATCGCCCTGACCGAAGACGGCGAGCGAGTACAACGCTGGGCTGTGCGTATCCTCGAAGATTTCCAGCAACTGTCCGATGAACTCAGCGATGCCCACGACAGCCCGCGCGGGCATCTGCACCTGTGCAGCAGCTTCGGTTTCGGCCGCAATCATGTGGCGCCGGCCCTGTCGTTGCTGGCCGAGCAGTACCCGGACCTGGAAATCCGCCTGGACCTGTTCGACCGCGTGGTGGATATCGTCAGTGAAGGGTTTGACCTGGAGATTCGCGTCGGCGATGACATCCCCGGCCAGCACATCGGCAGGCGGCTGGTGAGCAATCGCCGCGTGCTGTGCGCGGCACCGGAATACCTGCAACGCAAAGGCACGCCGCAACAGTTGAGCGACCTGGAGCAGCACGACTGCCTGGTGCTCAAGGAGCGCGACAATGCGTTCGGTATCTGGAACCTGGAGCGTGACGGCGCGCCCGAAAGCGTGCGCGTGCGCGGGCCGCTGTCATCGAACAATGGCGAGATCGTGTTGCAGTGGGCGTTGGACGGGCGCGGTGTGTTATTGCGCTCGATGTGGGACGTAAAACCGCTGCTGGAACAGGGCAAGCTGGTGCAGGTGCTGCACACCTACACACAGAGTGCCAACGTGTGGGCGGTGTACCCGACACGTTTGGCCTACTCCGGTAAATTGCGCGCCTGCGTGGAGTTTTTGCAGGAGCACTTCAAGGGGTTGTCGATCTGACGCCCCGCGTGGCGCTGACACCCAGCCATACCGTCATGATCACCAGGGCGGTCAATGGCAACCCGTGGAACAGCACGATCACCTGGGCCGGCGTCCACGTCAGGTAGAACGGCCCCACCACCAGCATGCCCACGCCAAAGCCGGCCATCTGGATCAGCGTCAACAGGCTGAACAGCGGCAGGCGCAAGCTATCGGGTTCGCTTTGCGCACGGGAAACCAGCGCCACCTCGGAGATGCCATCGCCCAGCCCGGCCCACACCACCAGCAGCAGCGCCAGCCACAGTTCGGTTTGCTGGAAGGTCAGGATAAAGCCGCTGGACATCAGCGCCACACCCGCCATGAACCAGCGCTCCATGCCTTGGGTGCCACGGCCCTTGAGCAACGCACTGGCCAGGCGCGCGCCGATGAACTTGCCGCAGGCCCACACCGCCAGCAAGTAGCCCATGACGGTTTTCGCAGTGTCCGGCGAAATGTATTGCGACAACACCGGCCAGCCGACGTTATGTGCCGCGCTGCCGAGGGTGTCGAGCATGCTGATCAACAACATCGCCGCCAACACCGGTGCACCGCGCAGGCCTTTGGTCAACTCATGCCATTCGGCCGCAAGCCCACGATGCGCGGCAACGGCGACTGAATACAAGGCGCGCAACGGCAGGATCAGGCAAGCCGCCACCACGTAAGTGCCGATGTTGACGGCAAACACCGCCTCGAATCCGCCCGTGGCGATCAGCACACCGGAAAGCAAGCTGCCAAACACCGCACCGGTAGCCGCCGCCGAGGTGATCCAGGCATTGGTGCCCACCCGCTGTTCAAGCGCCACCCAGGTCGGCAACTGGCTGTTCAGGCCAATGGCAAACAGCGAATTGCACAGGCCGATGCCGAACGCGATAAACGGCAGCACGTTAAGTTGATGCGCCGGGATCAGCACCAGCAGCGGCACCAGTAACAGCGCGCGGGCCAGGTCCAGCCCGGCCAAGGTACTGCGCCCCGGGAAGCGCCGGAAAAACGGGATGCCGAACAGGCTGGCGACAATCCCGCCCGTGACCCGGCACGCCAGGAACACACTGACAAACACCACGCTTTGGCTGAGCCAGTAAACGTAGGTCGAGAGCGCCACCATGTTGAGGAATGCGCCGAAGTCCGACACGCCCCGCGCAAAGATGATCAAGCGTGCGTTGCGGGTCGACAGGCCCAATGGCTGAACGTCACTCATGCCGGTTGTACCTCGTCTTCTACCCGTACGTCATCAGCCGTCACGCCGCGCAGGCTGACCAGCAGCACATCGCGCCAGGCCGGTGCCGAATCGGCCTGCGCCCGCACGGCGCCGGCGCGGTGATATAGCCCACGGTCGTTGATCACGATGGTTTCCAGGAACTGCTCCATCGCCAGGTCCAGCACGCGGCTATGCTCCGCCTCACCGGTAAACACCTCGGACACCACCGGCACCGTGTTGCTCTGGCCAATGAAGTGCATGAACACCCAGTCCAGGCCATCCTGATGAATACCCGAGGTAGTCGGGCTGGGCGATAGCCCCTCTGCACGCACGCGAAACTGGTGGATATCAATGGTGTAGGCATGCGGGCCAAGGTGCGGTTCGAGCACCGCCAGGTCGGTGGCGAGCAATTTCTGCATCAGTGGGTGCTCGATAAAGCCCTCCTCGCTGTAGCTCAAGTGGTTGACGCCCTGGCGATAGTTGACCGCATAGGTGACCGGCGACTTGAACGCGCTATTGCGGTCGATCTGCAACTGCCGCGTCGGGGATAAACGATAGCGCAGGATCCGCCGTTCGCGATGCGTGTATGCCTTGAACGCCTCATCGCGCACCAGGTTCGCCCAGTAGGCGCGAAAGCTTTGCTCCTCGCCGGGCTCAACCTTGAGCAACTGGCCAAAGTCCCGACGGTGACAATAATGGTGCTCGCGCAAGTACGCGCCAATCTGTGGGATATCCATATCGCTAACCCTTATTGTCGATAATCACGCGCAGATTGTGCCGTATTGCATCATGCACCGCATGGGCGTGGGCAGCATCGTCGACCCTGGCCCAGCACTTGAGCAAGTAATGCTCTTCGATATCGGCATCAATAGAGTGACCGGACTCCTGTTGGGCATATTCCAGCACCGACGGCTGTTGAGCGAGCCATTCAAGGCCTTCAATACCCTTGAAGTGGCCACTGTGCTCCGGATAGATCGCCAGCATCGAGTAGTGTTGCGAGGCCTGCGCGACCTGGCGTGCGCCGGCGTCCAACCGCGCATTTACATCTGGCTCACCCAGCAGCAGCGACAGATACAGCTGGTACGGGTCAATGCCTGCCAAGTCACGGAACGCGGCATTGACGTACAGCCCGCCGACGCGTGGGTTGATTTCGATCACCACCGGCCCCGCGTCCGTCATGCGGAACTCGAAATGCACCACGGCATTGGTCAGGCCCACCGCGCGCAGGCACTCCACGGCGTACTGGCGGATCTGCTCACACTGGGCGTCGGTAAAGGACGTCGGCGGCGAAATCAGCAGGTTCTCCAGGACGGTGCCACTGCGCTCGGTCAACATCAGTTTTTCATTGATCAGCAGCGCATGAACCTGCTCGCCCGCCACCACACACTCCACACTGCCTTCAATACCTGGGATGAACCCTTCAAGCAAAAGGCTACGCCCCGGCAGGTATTCTCGTCGCTGCCCATCGTCCTCCGGCAACGTGTGGGCGCAGCCGTAGAAATCCGCATAGGCTGCGCTGGCATGATCTGCCAGGAAATGCGCGTAGTGG
This sequence comes from Pseudomonas edaphica, assembly GCF_005863185.1. Lineage (GTDB taxonomy): Bacteria > Pseudomonadota > Gammaproteobacteria > Pseudomonadales > Pseudomonadaceae > Aquipseudomonas > Aquipseudomonas edaphica. Next base: position 2,367 of record NZ_VBVZ01000252.1, on the reverse strand, counting down.
CTGCGCAACTGCGCCCAGTCAGAGCATTTCTTGATAAATGCCGACGCGCCACCAAAGGGTGGCTTGGCGATCAGCGGGTAACCGACTTGCTCGGCACCTTCGCGCAGTTGCTGTTCGTTGTTGCACAGCGCAAACGGCACCGAACGCACGCCGAGTTTTTTCAGCGCGCGGCGCATCAGGAACTTGTTGTTACACGCAGCAATGGCAAGTGGGTCGCTGTGCACCAGGCCCAGCCGCCGAGAGGCCTGCGCCACGATGCAGCCGACTTCGCCCTGCGCAGACGGGTGGCCGGCCTGGCAGAAGATTGCGCGGACCTGGTACTGCCCATCCAGCCGCCCCACCAACTCCAGAATCGATTGTTCATTCAACGCGTCGAGCAGGAACACTGCATCACTGTCGTCCCGCAGCCGCTGCAGGTGCTTGCGTCCGGCCACACCCGCCGTCAAGCAGGCCAGGCCTTGGGCACGGGCCGCCGCGAAGTGCGGCTCGCGGTAGCAATAGCGAACAGAGGCACTGTCATCAATATCAATAAAAAGAATGGCATCTTGTTTCATCATTAATACCGCCTCATGCGTCAGTCACTTCAGGCATCCTGCCAACTGCACCACTGCCCTTCCCAATTACGGAAGCGGTAATGACGTTGCCCATCGCGCACTTCAAAGTGCGGCAAGTCGTGTGGCTTTTCAAAGTCCAGCAGCGGCACGGTAAACTTGCCCTGTGCATGCGGCAGCACATATTCCGGCATGGCTATATTGGACACGCGCCGCTTGAGGCGATCCATAATAGCGATGGCGTGGCTGATCGATGCTTTATATTCCGACGCCCCCGGAGAAAACGGCATGAAGTGGTACAAGTAATATGGCTTTACGCCCAACCGATAAAGATCAATAAACAGTTTATGCAAGGTGGCTTCATCGTCATTCACACCGCGCAACAGCGGCATGTTGGAGAACACAATCGGCACCACACTTTGGATACGTTTAACCGCCACGGCAAAGTCCGCACTCAGTTCCAGCGGGTGGCACACATGTACGCCAAACGCATTGACCTTGTACTTTTCCAGCATGGCCAATAACTCATCGGTCACCCGAAACGGGTTAAAGCTCAAGGCCCGTGTGTGCAGGCGAATCAGCAGGTCGTCGCGGATGCCACGCAGGGCGGCGAGGTTCTCTTCGAGCTTGCGGTCGGCGAGCATCAACGGGTCACCACCGCTGAGAATCACCTCTTCGATGGCCGGGTTGTTGCGGATGTACTCGAGCGAGTCCTTGAACGAGTCGGCGCTGGCATTGGCCTTCTCGGTACCCACTTGCAGGGTGCGCAGCGCTTCGAAGCAGAACTGGCAATAGGCGTTGCAGGTGTTGGTCATGCGCAGGATCACGCGGTTGTCGTACTTGTGCTGGCAAATCGGCGTTTTCATTTCGTGGCCAAGTTCCCAGTTCTCCGAGGTGCCGTCGTAATCGCCAGCGACCTGTTCGCTCCAGTAGGGCACTACTTGGCGCCACAGCGGATGGTCCATCACCTCGCCATCGGTGAGAGAGCGCTTGATCAAGTCAATGTAATAAGGGGTTATCTGCAGCTTGCGGTCTTGCAAGTTGTGTTCGATATGCGCGCTGGTTTCCTCGCTCCAGCCACCGCAGGCAGCCCGCAGTGCCGGTTCATCGCGGATGGCATTCTTCTGCTGCCAACGCCAATCCTGCCACTGTACCGAACGGTGGATCGCTTGATCAAAAATCGACATGAGTTTGAACTCTCTGTGTTCTGAACGAATGTTAAGGCATCGGCATACGTGCCTTTTCACACTGGAAAAGACCGTAATATCCGCAACAACGACAACTGATTGACAGGTGGCAGGAGTCGATCAAGTTACCCACTCGATCACCGGCACCAGAGAGATATAAATGACCACTAATTCACGGGGCATGGCATCAACTTCCTTTTCTTATAATGTGCGACTTTCCAAGTCAGCATCCACTTAAGCCGATGACCTACAAGGTGTCAACAAATACCCTTGTATTTTTTCAGGGCTTCATCTACTAACGCTACACCGCCCTTGCAATCACTGAGGTTACGCGGTGCAACCGGCGTTATTTGAAAAGTAAATAGTCCCCCCCAAAAAAAACGCCCCCCAATAACTGGAGGGCGTTTGTTCTACTTATATAACTACGTAGTTACCCCATTAAGGTTTTCAACCAAGCCAGGGGTTGGCCGCCAAATGCTGGCGCTCGAACGTTTTGATCTGCTCACTGCGCTGCAACGTGCTGCCAATTGCATCCAGGCCGAGCAACAACGCGGTCTTGCGCAAGGTGTCGATCTGGAACGAGATCACCTGGCCATCGGCCAAGCGAATCTGTTGCGCCTCAAGGTCCA
>NZ_VBVZ01000251.1 GCF_005863185.1 Pseudomonas edaphica | reverse complement strand
CTCGGTGCCGGCTTCACCCTTGTACTGGATGAAGTCGTTGTAGGCGATGACTTCGGCGCGAATAAAGCCTTTTTCGAAGTCGGTGTGGATCACGCCGGCGGCCTGTGGTGCAGTGGCACCGACCTTGACGGTCCAGGCGCGGACTTCTTCAACACCGGCGGTGAAGTAGGTCTGCAGGTTGAGCATTTCGTAGCCGGCGCGGATCACGCGGTTCAGGCCAGGCTCTTCCAGGCCCAGGGCCTCGAGGAACATGTCTTTTTCTTCGCCGTCATCGAGCTCGGCGATTTCCGCTTCGATCTTGTTGCACACCGGCACCACGATAGCGCCTTCTTCGTCGGCGATGGCCTTGACCACATCCAGCAAAGGGTTGTTCTCGAAGCCGTCTTCGGCAACGTTGGCGATGTACATCACAGGCTTGGTGGTCAGCAGGTGGAAGCCTTTGATCACGGCTTTCTTGTCGACACCCATGTTCTTCATCAGGCTGCGTGCCGGCTTGCCTTCGGTGAAGTGTGCGATCAGTTGTTCCAGCAGGCCTTTCTGAACCACTGCGTCCTTGTCACCGCCCTTGGCGTTACGCGCGACTTTCTGCAGTTGCTTTTCGCAGCTGTCGAGGTCGGCGAAGATCAGTTCCAGGTCGATGATCTCGATGTCGCGTTTCGGGTCAACGCTGTTGGAGACGTGAATCACGTTCTCGTCTTCAAAGCAGCGGACCACGTGGGCGATGGCATCGGTTTCACGGATGTTGGCCAAAAACTTGTTGCCCAGGCCTTCACCTTTCGACGCGCCGGCTACCAGGCCCGCGATGTCGACGAACTCCATGGTGGTCGGCAGGATACGCTTGGGATTGACGATCGCCGCCAACGCGTCCAGGCGCGGGTCTGGCATCGGCACGATACCGCTGTTGGGTTCGATGGTGCAGAAGGGGAAGTTCTCCGCCGCAATACCGGACTTGGTCAGGGCGTTGAACAGGGTGGATTTGCCGACGTTGGGCAGGCCGACGATGCCGCAATTGAATCCCATGGTGTTTCCCCTCGGTAAGAGTCAGGCCTTCTGGCTGTGCAGGTTTTTCATCGCGCGGTTCCATTCACCGGCGAAGATATCCGGCAGCACGCCGAGGGCAAAGTCGATGCTGGCATCGAGTTTTTCCTGTTCGGCGCGTGGCGCACGACCCAGGACGAAATTTGAAACCATACTGGCAACGCCTGGGTGGCCAATGCCGAGCCGCAGACGGTAAAAATTATTCTGATTACCCAACTGCGCAATGATGTCGCGCAGGCCATTGTGGCCGCCATGCCCGCCGCCTAACTTGAGTTTGGCAACGCCGGGTGGCAGGTCCAGTTCGTCATGGGCCACCAGGATTTCTTCGGGTTTGATCCGGAAGAAGCCCGCAAGCGCCGCGACAGCCTGGCCGCTGCGGTTCATGTAGGTGGTAGGAATCAGCAGACGAACATCCTGACCCTGGTGCGAGAAGCGCCCGGTCAGGCCAAAATATTTGCGATCGGCCACAAGGTTCACACCTTGTGCGTGGGCGATACGCTCAACAAAAAGGGCCCCCGCGTTATGCCGGGTCTGTTCGTATTCGGCGCCTGGATTTCCCAGGCCAACGATCAGTTTAATGGCAGTCACGACAGGGGCCCTTCCTTTGGAGTTGTGGATAACATCGCCGCAACCTGTGTGCGGCGAAAGCGGTCAACAAAAGATCATTTACTCAAGAGTAAACGCCGCGTTATCGCCCGCTTTCTCGCTACGTTCCGGTCCGCGATGTTTCCTCAAGCTCCGACATTACAGAGTGAATTACTCTGCAGCGCCTTCTTCAGCTTCTGGTGCAACGCGTGGAGCGTGAACGTTTGCAACAGCTTTGTCATCACCGTGAGCCAGTGCAACAAACTCAACGCCTTTAGGGGCTTTGAGGTCGGACAGGTGAACGATGTCGCCGATTTCCAGAGCCGACAGGTCGACTTCGATGAACTCAGGCAGGTCTTTCGGCAGGCAGGTCACTTCGATCTCGGCAACAACGTGCGAAACTTCGCCGCCTTTCTTGACCGGAGCTTCTTCACCAACAAAGTGCACAGGCACGATAGCGGTCAGTTTCTGACCGGCTACTACGCGTACGAAGTCAGCGTGCAGCACGTGGCCTTTGGCTGGGTGACGTTGCAGGGCCTTGATGATGACGTTCTGCTTCTTGCCACCAACATTCAGCTCGATGATGTGGCTGTAGGCCGCATCGTTTTCGAGCAGTTTGGCGATTTCTTTGGCCAGCATGCTGATGGATTCAGGGGCTTTGTCGCCACCGTAAACTACAGCTGGAACCAGGCTTGCGAGACGACGCAGGCGGCGGCTCGCACCTTTCCCCAGGTCGGAACGCGCTTCAGCATTCAGAGTAAAATCGTTCATGTTGTATCTCCAAAATAACCACATTCGCCCCAGCGTTTGCGACCAGCGCTAAAGGCGATATGGGCAAAAAAGCCCCGCCCCAACAGAATGCTGGGGCGGGGCGCTTTTCGTCAGTGGGATGTTTCGTAAGGTTTGACCCTTATCGGAACATCGCGCTGATCGATTCTTCGTTGCTGATGCGGCGAACCGCTTCGGCAACTACCGGTGCGATATCCAGTTGACGGATACGCGAACAGGCTTGAGCTGCTGCGGACAACGGGATGGTGTTAGTCACCACCAGTTCGTCCAGCATGGAGTTCTCGATGTTCTCGATCGCTCGGCCCGACAGCACAGGGTGTGTGCAGTAGGCGAAGACTTTTGCTGCACCGTGCTCTTTCAAGGCTTTCGCCGCGTGGCACAGGGTGCCGGCGGTGTCGACCATGTCATCAACCAGAATACAGGTACGCCCTTCGACATCACCGATGATATGCATCACTTCAGAGTGATTGGCTTTCTCACGGCGTTTGTCGATGATCCCGAGGTCCACGCCCAGGGATTTGGCAACAGCCCGTGCACGCACGACGCCACCAATGTCCGGGGACACGATCATCAGGTTTTCAAAGCGCTGGTCTTCAATGTCATCCACCAATACTGGGGAGCCGTAGATGTTATCTACCGGAATATCGAAGAACCCCTGGATTTGGTCAGCGTGCAGGTCAACCGTGAGAACACGGTCGATGCCTACCACGGTCAGCATGTCAGCAACGACTTTCGCGCTGATAGCCACACGTGCGGAACGCGGACGGCGATCCTGACGGGCATAACCAAAGTAAGGGATTACAGCTGTGATTCGAGTCGCTGAGGAGCGGCGGAAGGCATCAGCCATCACGACGAGTTCCATCAGGTTATCGTTGGTCGGAGCGCAAGTCGGCTGAATAATGAAAACATCTTTACCGCGGACGTTTTCATTGATCTCGGCTGTAATTTCGCCGTCGGAGAATTTACCGACAGAGATGTCACCGAGAGGGATATGCAGCTGACGTACGACACGTCGAGCCAGATCGGGGTTGGCGTTCCCCGTAAAGACCATCATCTTGGACACGCGCAGTACCTAGAGGCTGAGGGTAACCTGGATGAGTATTAGAAAATGGCAGGGGCGGCTGGATTCGAACCAACGCATGGCAGGATCAAAACCTGCTGCCTTACCGCTTGGCGACGCCCCTGTATCTGTTGCAACGAGTACCCAGTACTCGGTTCCTTTTAGAGCAGACTTTGCAGCTTGCGATGCAACATCGAAACGTTGCTTCCCTTTGCTACAAACCCTGTAAGGGTCTCTGTAAGAAGGGCCGAGACTTTATCAGCTTCAGCTTTGCTTGGGAAGCCCCCAAACACACAACTTCCAGTTCCGGTTAATTTTGCTTCGGTAAATTTACCTAACAAATTCAAAGCGTTACGTACCTCTGGATAACGCCTTGCTACAACCGGTAAGCAGTCATTTCGACTGTTTCCCTTGGGAACGGGGCGCACTTTAATGGGAGGAGAGTTACGTGTCAACAGTGGATCTGAAAAAATTTCTGCTGTACTTACAGATACTTGCGGAACAAGCACGACATACCAAGGCTCTTCGGGGTATTCCGGGGTGAGTTTCTCCCCGACGCCTTCGGCAAAAGCCGCGTGCCCACGCACGAAAACCGGCACGTCGGCGCCCAGTGTCAGGCCCAGCGTGGCCAGGCGATCGTGGTCCCAGCCCAGTTGCCACAAGTGATTCAAACCGAGCAGCGTGGTCGCGGCATTTGAGCTGCCGCCACCGATGCCGCCGCCCATGGGCAAAATTTTATCGATCCAGATGTCGATGCCGAGTGAGCAACCGGATTGCGCCTGAAGTTTTTTCGCGGCCCTGACGATCAGATTGCTGTCGTGGGGCACGCCTTCGAATTCGGTGTGCAGCTGGATCACGCCATCGTCGCGCACGGCGAAGGTGAGTTCATCGCCGTAATCGAGAAACTGAAACAGCGTCTGCAACTCGTGGTAGCCGTCTTCACGGCGACCCAGAATGTGCAGCATCAAATTGAGTTTGGCCGGGGAGGGCAGTGTCAAGGTGGTGGCGGTCACGTTATTGCCCCAGCTTGCGCGGTTGCCATTCCTTGATCACCAGCGTGACGTCAAGGTCGGTGCCATGCAGTTTGATGCGCTCGGGCAGCCAGTAGGCGCCCTGTTGCACGTAGCTGAGGTATTCAACCTGCCAGCCATCCTGCTCAAGCGTGGCCAGGCGGCTGTCGCCGTTGAGGCTCAGCCTGCTTTTGCTGTCCGGCGCAGGCAGGCCGCGTACCCACCACACAAGGTGCGAAACGGGGAGCTTCCAGCCAATCTGTTGTTCCAGCAGTTCTTCCGGCGTGGCTGCCTCATAGCGGCCTTGATTGGCCACTTCCAGGCTCACTTGCCCTGGCCGGCCGGTCAGGCGCGCAGCACCGCGGCCAAGTGGCCCGGACAAACGGATATCGTAATAGTCCTGGCGCTGCAGCCAGAACAACGTGCCGCTGCCGGAATCTTTCGGCGCGCGAACCCCGACCTTGCCGTCGATCTGCCAGCCGTCGATGCTGCTGAGCTGCTCTTTGTGCTGTTTCCATTGCGCCGGGTTGCCCTGGCCTTCAACGGATTCACGACTGCCGATGCCCGCGCAACCGGCGAGCAGGGCGATGAAACTGAAAACAATAACGTGGCGCAAAAACATAAGCTTAAAGGGTCTCGGATCCGGTCAGGCGCTTGATGGTGCCGCGCAGGATGGGGCTTTCGGGTTGTTCCTTGAGGAATTTTTCCCAGATTTGTCGCGCTTCGCGCTGTTTGCCATTGGCCCACAGCACTTCACCCAGGTGGGCTGCCACCTCTTGGTCAGGGAAACGTTCGAGTGCCTGGCGCAGCAGGCGTTCGGCTTCGTCCAGATTGCCCAGGCGGTAATTCACCCAACCCAGGCTGTCGAGCACGGCCGGGTCTTCCGGGTTGAGCTTGTGGGCTTGTTCGATCAGCACCTTGGCTTCGGCGTAACGCGTGGTGCGGTCCGACAGGGTGTAGCCCAGGGCATTGAGCGCCATGGCATTGTCCGGGTCGCGCTTGATGATCAGGCGCAGGTCTTTTTCCATCTGCGCCAGGTCATTGCGTTTTTCCGCCTGCATGGCGCGGGTGTACAGCAGGTTCAAATCGTCGGGGTATTGCAGCAAGGCTTGTTGCAGCAATTTCCAGGCGCGTTCGCCCTGCTTGTTGGCCGACAGTGTTTCGGCCTGGATCAGGTACAGCTGGATCGCATAGTCCGGTTCGGCATCACGTGCCGCCGCCAGGCGTTTTTCCGCTTCGTCGGTGCGGCCGTTGCTCATCAGGATATCGGCCTGACGCAGCTGGGCCGGCAGGTAATCGTTGCCGGGGCCGACCTGGGCGTACTCAAGCAGCGCAGCCTGCGGGTCGTTGCGTTCTTCCGCGATGCGGCCGAGGTTCAGGTGCGCCGAATCCACATGGCTTTCGCGCTCGATCAGCTCCTCCAGATAACCCTTGGCCTCGTCCCAGGCCTTGGCTTCCAGGCAGACCAGTGCCAGGGAGTAACGCAGCTCGTCGTCGTCGGGGTATTGCTGGACCAGGTTGGCGAACTGCACTTTGGCGTCTTCCATGCGGTCTTGCTCCACCAGCATTCGCGCATAGGTCAGCAGCAAGCGCTTGTCGCCCGGGTATTTCTTGATGCTTTTTTCCAGCAGTGGAATCGCTTCCTTGCCGCGATTAAGGTTCTGCAGCAAGCGTGCGCGCAGCAGAATCGGGGCGATCTCGCCGTCTTCCGGCGGGTTCTGCTCCAGCAGCTTGAGGGCTGCATCGGCTTCATCATCCTGCTGCAGCAGCAAGGCTTTGCCGAAAATCAGCTGGCTGTTCTTCGGATGCTTTTGCAGCAGGCGGTCAAAACTCTTCATCAAGCCATTGCGCGTGTCCTGGTCAGTGTCGGCAGCCGACAGCGCGAGGAAGTCGAAATGCGTGTCGCCCTTGCCCTGCAGGACTTTCTCCATATACACCATGGAGTCGTCATAGCGCCCGGCGCGTGCCAGTTGCACGGCCGCCGCACGTTGCGCTTCCAGGTCTTGCGGAGCGTTTTTCGCCCAGATCAGCGAAGTATCCAGCGCGGCCTGGTCAGCGCCCAGGTATTCGGCGATGCGAAACGCACGCTCCGAAATGCCCGGGTCCTGGGTGTTGATGGCCTGGGTCACATAGTTATCCAGGGCAATATCGAAACGATTGCGCTGGCCGGCGAGTTCCGCGGTCAGCAGGCTGTAGATCGTTTCTTCATTGAACGAGGAGTAAACCTTGGGCTTTTCAGGGGCTGGGGCGCTGTCTTCGACCGGCGGCGTACCGTCCGGCGACACGGGTGCCAAGGCCTGGCAGCCGCTGAGGAAGACAAAAGCAAGGAGCAACGCGGAAGATCTATTCATATAGGAAGAGGACGACTAACCTGCGGTCGGATCATCATGACACAAGCCTTCGGCCAAACATAACCGAGTCTCAGTGGGCGCCTTTATAGGCACAAGCTACTAGGACAATAGACGACGGTGGTTGTTCTGGATCTTTCGAAGTAGGACAATTGTCGGCTTCCCGACATCATCAGCGATATTGAATGGCCTTCCTCGCACTCGGTATTAACCACAAGACTGCAACCGTAGACGTGCGCGAGCGCGTGGCGTTTACGCCAGAGCAGTTGGTTGAGGCCTTGCAGCAGCTCTGCCGGCTCACCGACAGCCGCGAAGCTGCGATCCTTTCGACCTGCAATCGCAGCGAGCTTTATATAGAGCAGGAACATCTCTCAGCGGATGTGGTGCTGCGCTGGCTGGCCGATTATCACCATTTGGATCTCGAGGACCTGCGCGCCAGTGCATATGTGCACGAAGAGGATGCGGCAGTTCGTCACATGATGCGCGTCGCCGCAGGGCTCGACTCGCTGGTGTTGGGCGAGCCGCAGATCCTCGGCCAGATGAAATCCGCCTACGCCGTGGCCCGCGAGGCTGGCACCGTCGGCCCGTTGCTTGGCCGTTTGTTCCAGGCTACGTTCAATTCGGCCAAGCAGGTGCGCACCGACACCGCCATCGGTGAAAACCCGGTGTCCGTCGCGTTCGCCGCCGTCAGCCTGGCCAAACAGATTTTCAGTGACTTGCAGCGCAGCCAGGCGCTGTTGATCGGCGCCGGTGAAACCATCACCTTGGTCGCTCGCCACCTGCATGACCTGGGCGTCAAGCGTATCGTGGTCGCCAACCGCACCCTGGAGCGCGCGAGCATCCTGGCCGAGCAGTTTGGCGCCCACGCGGTGTTGCTCTCGGACATCCCGGCCGAGCTGGTGCGCAGCGATATCGTCATCAGCTCCACCGCCAGCCAGTTGCCGATCCTGGGCAAAGGCGCGGTCGAGAGCGCGCTGAAGCTGCGCAAGCACAAACCGATCTTCATGGTGGATATCGCTGTTCCCCGTGATATCGAGCCTGAAGTCGGCGAGTTGGACGACGTTTACCTCTATAGCGTCGATGATCTGCACGAAGTGGTCGCCGAAAACCTCAAGAGTCGCCAGGGCGCAGCCCAGGCCGCCGAGGAAATGGTCAGCACCGGCGCCGAAGACTTTATGGTGCGCCTGCGTGAGCTGGCGGCGGTCGACGTGCTTAAGGCGTATCGTCAGCAGGGTGAACGCCTGCGCGATGAAGAATTGATCAAGGCCCAGCGCTTGCTGGCCAACGGCAGCAGCGCCGAAGAAGTGCTGATGCAATTGGCACGTGGCCTGACCAACAAATTGCTCCACGCCCCCAGCGTTCAGTTGAAAAAGCTTACCGCCGAAGGCCGCCTCGATGCGCTGGCCATGGCCCAGGAACTCTTTGCCCTCGGTGAGGGCGCGTCAGATAGCTCTTCGGATAAAAAACCGCAATGAAAGCGTCACTGCTCAATAAACTGGACGTGCTCCAGGACCGTTTCGAAGAACTGACCGCCTTGCTCGGCGATGGCGAGGTCATCTCCGATCAGACCAAGTTCCGCGCCTATTCCAAGGAATACGCCGAAGTTGAGCCGATTGTGGCCACCTATAAAAGCCTGATGAAAGTGCAGGCCGACCTCGAAGGCGCCCAGGCGCTGCTCAAGGACAGCGACCCGGACATGCGTGAAATGGCCGTGGA
>NZ_VBVZ01000250.1 GCF_005863185.1 Pseudomonas edaphica | reverse complement strand
ATGTAGATGAGACCCACCACCGCCAGTGCAATCACCAGATAGCCGCGTGCCAGCCAGCGCAGGGCGGGCAGGGTGATAAGGTTCCAGCGCGGTAGCCAGGCGAGCACGGCCACGGGTAGCAGGAGCAACACCGCCAGGCGCAGGTCGAAACGCAGGCCGATGCCGAGGGTTTCCAGCAAGCCCTCGGTGTTTAAATCCAGGCCGGAAAAGCTGATTAAAAACACCAGCCGCAACGCCGCCAGCAGCACAAACACCAACCCGATCGCGCCCACGCCGTAGCGCAGGCGGCGTGATTGCAACGCAGTCATCATTAACCTTCCCAATTTCAAAAAACGACGCAGACCCACTGTGGGAGCTGGCTTGCCTGCGATAGCGGTGTGTCAGTGCCCGATGTGCTGCCTGAGGCGGCGCATTCGCAGGCAAGCCAGCTCCCACAGTTTGAGTTGCATTAATCCAGCTACCAGGCAGTAGCCCATCAACAGCGGGTCGACCAGGTAATCCCAATAGTTCTCCGACGCCTTGAGCCGCAGCGCAAATGCCAACGTGCCCACTGCAAGCATCCACACGGCCAACCTGTTGCGCAGCGCCAACATCAACAGTGCCAGCGCACCTACCAATACAATCATCGGCCGAGGGTTAAACCCCCAGCGGTACGGGTCGAAATACGTCAGCCCCATCGCCGCCGGGTACAACAGCAGGCACAGCCCGCCAAACAGCACCAGCAGTTGCACTTGATGTGCCCGGCCAAGCGGCTGCACCAGCCCCAACCGGCACACCGCCACCCACGCCAACAACACCAAGGTGCTGATCGCCAGGTCATCGGTAAAACTGCGTACATACGCGGCCAACGGCAGCTCATTCACCGGGATAAAGCTCAACGCCACTAACCCTGGCAGCAGCCATGGCCGCCACGGCGCGGTGAACCGGAACGTGCTGAGCAGCACAAACCCCAGCAATACAAAACTCAAATGGGCTTGCCACAACGCCATCATCACAAGCGCTCCGCCAGCCAGGCTTCGTTGAAGCTGACATGTTTGATAAAGGTGTTATTCCACGAGTACACCAAGTGGTACATGCCGTCCGGGCTGCGACTGAAGTACGGGTATTCGTATTCGAAATCACAGCCACGGGGTTTGCACACGCGGTAATCCAGGTTGCTCAGAAAGCGCTGTTCCAACGGCAGACGCTTGGCACCGCTGGAGGTACGGAAGCCTTCGCCGATGATTTCTTTATAAGCCTGGGGGGAGAACGGTTGACCGAGCGGGTCCGGCGACTGGTCCAATTGCACCACCGTGCGCCATTGCGTCATTTGCGCGTCGGTGCCGTAGAGGCTGAGCTTGAAGCGGCCGTCTTGCAGGTCGTTGAGGGCGACGAGTAGACCATCGTCTTCAGTCCCTACGGCCGCCAGCGAAGAATTGGGGTTGGCCGGTTCCAGCGGGAACGGCTCGCTCCAGGTTTGCCCGGCATCCTCGGTGCGGCTGGCGAGCACGCGGTGATGGGTTTCACCGGCGTAGCGCAGCATCGCCACGGCCCGCTGGCCGTCTTGCGCCACGATGGTTGGCTGCAGCGAATGTTTGCCGCGGCTGATACGGAATTTGTCGATCACCGCGCCATCGGCACTCAAGTACAGGTACTCGGCAAACTTGCCCATGAACTCGTGATACACCGGCAGGCCAATCGAGCCGTCGGCATGGAACACCGGCGCGGCGCGTACCAAGGTGCTGATATTGAAAAACGGCGAGGTCACCAATTGCCGAGGCGCCGACCAGTTCGCGCCGAGGTCATCGGAGACCATCACGTTGATCGCACTGGTGGCCCAGCCGCCGACTGACACTGACACGTAAAACATCCACAGGCGTTTATCCGGCCCCAGGGCAATCACTGGGTTGCCCAGCTTGCGAATGTAACGCTGGGTGCCGTCGCGGGTGCTTTCCCGCGTGGCCAGCACCTGCTCGCCGCCCCATTCGCCACTGCGTGCATCAAAACGCGCCGTGCGCACCTGCACATCGGCGGCGCCTTCGCGGGAGCCGGCAAACCACACAGCCATCAAGTCGCCGCCGGGCAGGGCGGTCACGGAGGAGGAGTGCACAAAGTCGGTGAGCTGTGAGGACACAAAACGGCTGGTGTATTGCGGGGCTGCCGCCACCTTCGCCGGGCTCGGGTTCGCCTGGGCAAACGGTGCCAGCACGTGGGGCGGATGGCTCAGCCAGGCGGCGATAAAGACGCCTAGCAGGCTGAAGATCAGTAGGGCACAGCGCATAGGGAACCTGTGAGAAGAAAGGATGACGGCGCACGTTCACCCGGCAGGCGCTTCCTGCGGCCGGTGAGCGTGCATAACGACAGGTGGTCCCGTACCTGCCGGCACAGTGCAAAACCAACCTTAGCGCAACCTTAGTTGGCAACGAGCCGTAACATCTTTGCCCGAATAGCCCTGCGTAGAACCGGCATGATTTCGCCGTTTCCTACAGAGATTTCGCTATGCGCCTACTCCTCGTCGAAGATGATCGCGCCCTCGGCCAAGGCATTCGCGTGGCATTGGGCGCCGAAGGCTACACCCTGGATTGGCTGCAAGACGGCCTCAGCGCCTTGCACGCCCTGCGCACCGAAAGTTTCGATCTGCTGCTGCTCGACCTCGGCCTGCCGCGCCTCGATGGTCTCGACCTGTTGCAGCAACTGCGCGCCGGGCAGCATGACCTGCCGGTGCTGATCCTCACCGCCCGCGATGGCACCGCCGAACGCATCGCCGGCCTGGATGCCGGCGCCGACGACTACCTGATCAAACCCTTCGACGTCGAGGAACTCAAAGCCCGCGTGCGCGCGCTGTTGCGCCGCAGCCAGGGCCGCGCCCAACCCATGCTCGAACACGCCGGCGTCAGCCTCGACCCGGCCACCCAGCAAGTGCGCTACCAGGGCGATGAGATCATCGTCACCCCGATGGAATACCAACTGCTGCACCAACTGATGGTGCGCCCCGGTAAAGTTGTGACCCGCGAGCGGCTGTCTCGCGCCCTGTATGGCTGGCAGGACCGGGTGGAAAGCAATACGTTGGAGGTGTTGATCCATAACCTGCGCAAGAAGTTATCCACAGAGCTGATCCGCACTGTGCGCGGCGTGGGCTATGTGCTGGCGCTCAAACCATGAGTTCGGTACGCGCACGCATCATTATTCCGGTGCTGGTCCTGATCCTGCTCGGCGACGCCCTGATCAGCTGGCTGGTGCTGCGCGACAGCCACCACGAAATCGAAGAAGTCTACGACGCCCAACTCGCCCAAAGTGCCCGCCTGCTGCAAGGCGTACTGCGCCAGCGCGAGCATGGCGACGCAGACTGGGGCCGCTTGTACGAGGCGTTCGACCAGGCCATGAGCCGCGTGGGCGAGGAGGGCGTGGCCCATCCTTATGAGACCCGGCTGACCTTCCAGGTCTGGCGCAGCGACGGGCAACTGCTCATGCGTTCTGCCGAAGCCCCTGTCCTCACAGAACCGCCCACTACGCTCGGCGCCCATGACCTGATGGACAGCGGCAACGACTGGTGCGCCTTCCTCCTCGCCGACCCGCAACAAGGCCTGCTGATATGGGTGGGCGAACGTGACGACGTTCGCCAGAGTGTGATCGAGCGTATCGTGCGCCACACCCTCTGGCCTACCGTGATAGGCGTGCCGCTGCTGACCGTACTGATCTGGTTGGCCATTGGCTGGGGGCTGACGCCCTTGCGCACCATGGCCCGCAAGCTGCGCGGGCGTAACACCAACGCCTTGCAACCGCTGCACGTGAACCCACTGCCGAGCGAGCTGGAGCCGATGCAAACCGCACTCAACCGGCTGCTGGTGCAGATGGACGACCTGCTGGAACGCGAACGCCGCTTCATCGCCGACGCCGCCCACGAGTTGCGCACACCGTTGGCGATCCTGCGCATCCACGCGCAAAACGCCCAAAGCGCTGCCACCGAAGAACAACGGCGCGAAGCCCTGGACTTTCTGGTAAACGGCGTCGACCGCGCCACACGCATTGGCAGCCAACTGCTGACCATGGCCCGCATCGAGCCACAACTGAGCAACCCCGTGCGCAAGCCCGTGCAACTGACGGAGCTGGTGCGTGAAGAACTCGCCGAGCTGACGCCCCTGGCCATGGAGAAAGGCGTGGAGCTGGTGCTGGAAGGCGATGAAGAATGTTGGGTGCAAACCGAGCCGGTGGCGTTGGCGATTGCGTTGCAAAACTTGGTGACCAATGCGCTTAACTTTTCGCCGGTGGGTGGCGAGGTGCGGGTGGTGATCGGCGTTAATGGTTTGCGCGTGGAGGACCAAGGGCCGGGGATTGATGAGGCGCAGATGGGGCGCTTGTTTGAGCGGTTTTACAGCCGGGATAACGCCAATGGCGCCGGGTTGGGGTTGGCGATTGTGGAGATGATTGTGGGGAAGATTGGCAGTACGTTGAGCCTGCGAAATTTGGAGCAGGGCGGCTTGTGCGCGCAACTGAGCTTCACGGCTTGCGTGGAAGCACCTGCGGAAATACCACACCGTTGAACGTGTGGGTGCAGCAGTCACAACTGGGCTTCATCTGTTCGGGCGTCAATTTGGGGTTAACCTTTTGCAGCAGGCCTGCCTCGTCGACCCACAAGCCGCTGTAATAGCTGGACTCACCTATTCGCACGTATTCGTCTTTGTCATTTTCATGCAGCGCAACCATCCAGAACACGGGCTCCGGGCGATCCAGGCGGGCGTTGGCTTCGCTGAACACTTTGTCCCATGGCTGACCGACTTTGGACAGGAGAAATCGGAATAGTGGCGTGTAGTCAAAACCGTGTCGTTGATGGCTATGCATTGAAGCGCGTGTGGACAGTGAGTGCTTTACCCTTTTGGTATGCCGTTCATTGCGATAAGCGAAACAGCTACCGTGGTGCACACCGTGGGTCCGGGTGTTGACTGAGCGGTAGAGGTGGGGCTTTTTCATTGCTTCAGAATTCCTTCTGGGGATGCTTTGGAGGTGGAGGCCAAGCGCCTTGGTATTGGAATGAAATTTGATAGTCGAATCGGTTGGGCTCTATCACATGCTGGAAGAGGGGTTGGAGAATTGTTATCCAGCTTGGGAGAACGTTGTAAACGTCTGCATATATCGCACTTTCCTCGCTCAAACCTAATGCTTCAAAAGAACGGTCTGCGTCGACGATATCCGCTGAGTACTCGTCCGCTTTCAAGTCATCGCTGTGTTTTTCGTACCAGCGCAATCTGATTTTCATAACCATTTTTCGCACGCCTCCTTATCTGTAGATTCGACGTTTTGGGTCCGCCGGTCCGCGACGTTCAGCGGTATAAGGATCAAATGCGCCGAGGTGTTCCAAATCACTCTTTCGATAGACTTCCAGTTCACCTTTCTTGGAGTCCCATTCAAGTAACTTCTTCCTTTTTGCATCGATCCACCGCTCACGTAAGCCAGCCCCGCCTAGTCTTGGTGTCACCGGCCTTTGGGGGATCAGCCCTGGGAAGCCAGCTATATCTTCGGTTTTTGGTGCTGGAAAGTAATCATGGTCCGGATTTCTCAAGCCTTTGCGTGGCTCATTAACCACCACATAGAGCGGCCGAACCCCCGACTCCACCGGGAACACCAGAATAAAATCCCGATACTGCGGTGGGTAAATCGGGTTCACCAGCATCTGCGCCGCCTTCTCCGTCGGCGGATAAATCCAGATCACCGGCGCTTGCGGCGCAGCCTCCAAGGCGGGAATCCCCAGCGTGTCGCGCGGATCAACCGCAGGCGTCCAGATCAGCTCCACGCCCTCACCCAAATCCGCCACAAACTGATCGCCAGGGCTTTGGAACTGCACCACATCGATCATCTGCCAATCGGGGTTGTTGCCCGTGTAAAACCCATATCCCTTGAGTGTGC
The DNA here is from genome assembly GCF_005863185.1 of Pseudomonas edaphica. Taxonomy (GTDB): domain Bacteria; phylum Pseudomonadota; class Gammaproteobacteria; order Pseudomonadales; family Pseudomonadaceae; genus Aquipseudomonas; species Aquipseudomonas edaphica. The sequence goes on along the minus strand of NZ_VBVZ01000250.1, from coordinate 2,670 downwards.
CGTCCTCACGCTGCTCGACATGCAAACGCATCTGCGACCGTGCCCGTTGCAGCGAGCGTAATTGCTCCTCGCTGTAGAGCGCGCTATCGCCCAACTCAGATGGCCATAACAACGCGACCAACCCACTCAACAGCCCACCGGCGACAGTGCCAACAGCAGTCGCTGCCGACTCCACTGCCGCCGATCGCAACGCCAATTGCCCCAAGCCGACAGGCAGGGCACTGCCGCTGATCTTGCGCAAGGCAACCGCGCCACGGCTGTCTACCTCGTGGCCACCCAACAGGCTGAAATGGCCGTAGTCCTTGATCAACTCCAGCGGTACGTAACCGGTGGGGTCGTTGTAGCGAATGATGCCGTTGGGCAGTTGGCAGGGTTTTGTGAAGACGCAGCCTGGCGGTTTGGCGGGTGTTGGCGCTGGGGTGGGAGGCGGCTCAAATAAATCAATCGGCGGTGAATAAGGCGCGCGCTTCGGCTGCGGCGTCAGGATCCGCCGTTTGAGTTGTTCTTCTTCGGTAATGGGGTACGAGCGTTCTGACATGACTGGCTCACTTCCTTGTGTGGGAGTGAGCCTATGAGGTGGGAGCGGAGGCTTATGTCGGCTTCGTTCGATGGTTGGTGTGGGAAAAGGAGACTGGCGTATGGTTAGCCAGGACTGTTTCGATTATTGCGATTTTCGTTTGTTTCGTTTAGCTTTGATTCAACCGAATTGCGTAACACCGGAGCTGCATCATGATCACCAATCAACTCCCCAAAACGATCCTGCCGCTGGAAAAGGAAGTCGAAGCCGCCGTGCAAGGCCAGCGAGAACTGGCATCTTTGCTTTCGACCAAATTTGAAACCCAGCGCATCGACATCTTCGACAAAGAAGACAAACCCCACACACTTGTACTCCCGACCTCAGCCCTGCGCCTGTTGGTCGACATCCTGGGCGAATTGGCTATCGGTAACGCCGTCAAGGTCGTGCCGGTGCATGCCGAATTGACCTCTCAGGAGGCCGCCGACCTGCTCAACGTTTCGCGCCCGCACCTGGTCAAGATGCTGGAGGAGGGCGCCATTCCTTTTACAAAAACGGGCCGTCATCGGCGAATCCGGTTTTCGGATCTGATGGCGTTCAAGCAGCGCCGTGATGAAGAAAGCCAAGAGGCAATGGAAGCGCTGGCGCAACAAGCTCAGGCGTTGGGAATGGGGTATGACGGATGAGGTGTTCGCCGTTTACCGCGGTATACGATGCGTGTGTTCTCTACCCGGCGGCACTCCGGGATTTGCTGATGTGGCTTGGTTTGTCGGGACTGTATCGAGCTCGATGGACGAGCCAGATCCATGAGGAGTGGAAGCGCAACGTTCTCAAAAACCGACCGGATCTTACGGCTGAGCAAGTCAATTGCACGTCGGCGCTGATGGATAAGGCGATACCCGATGCATTGGTGACGGGGTACGAGGATCTGTGTTCGAGTTTGGATTTGCCTGATCCTGATGACCGTCATGTGCTGGCGGCGGCGATTCGAAGCAAGGCTGAAGTTATCGTGACCTTCAATTTGAAAGATTTCCCGGCGCATATCCTGGCTGCCTATGACATTGAGCCTATGCATCCGGATGACTTTATTTCGGATCTGTGGGATTTGGATCAGGCGGCGGTGTTGGGGGCGGCGCAGAAACAAAGGCGGACGTTGAAGCGGCCGCCGATGGAGGCTGGGAGTTATCTTGAGATGTTGATGCGCCAGGGGTTGGTGCAGACGAGTAAGGTGCTTGGGCCATATGGGGTGATGTTGTAGGTTCGAATGCGCGGGCCTATTTGCTGGGCATCACTCTGGTTGGCTTGCTTATCTTTGGCCTCCTCGAAAGAACAGGCATTTACCCCCGTACCAGCCTCATGACATTTTTCGTCACAAGGCTCGGCTTTGATCATCTGTTTTTTAAAGCTAAGTTCTCGCTCGTCGCTGCGAATCAGCGACCGGGCCTGGAAACCCGTGGGTATAGGCGCATAGGCGCCACCATTTATCACGATCGCTGGTGCCATTTTTGTGCCAGCATATGCGTGTTATGGCGGCTGTGCGTGGGAGACTTTCGAGTCTGCCGGGTTTGCCTATTCCCCCGGTTTCCAGCCTGCGCACAGCTGCCACCCATTCGCCTGGAAACGAATGGGGCAGCTCTCTATAAAGAATGGGAGCTATACCAATGATCATTTCTGAAAGGTTTTATCCTTGTAATACTGCAACCCACACCACCGCCCAGCCCGGAGGTGCCCAATGATCAACCCACCTCTCAACAAAACCCTCGGCATCATCACCTTCTCCACCTGCGGCAAACAGCCCAACCTGCACCGTCTATTTCGCGTCAATGCCGGCGTGCCCATTCGTGATGCCCTGGAGCATGCTTCCGAGTTGCTGCACTGTTCCAAAATGCTCGCATTGGATGCGGCCATGGACAAAGGCGCGGACCGTTATGCCTGGGCGGCGCATTATTTGGGGGAGATGGCGAAGGCGGTGGTGGATGATTTGGCGAATGGGATGTTGCCCAATGGGGTGATGGAGGAGGGGGACGCTGTTTCGGTGTAAGTGGGTGGTTTGAGGGTGTGGCGGCTGGCGTCATCGCAGCATAGGTATCTACACAACTTTTGAAGGCCGCCACTTTCTCCTGTGGCGAGCAGGCTTGTCCTGCGTTCGGCTGCGA
>NZ_VBVZ01000024.1 GCF_005863185.1 Pseudomonas edaphica | reverse complement strand
CCGGTGGTGCAAGCGCAAGGCCCGGTACTCAACTTGCCGGGGCGCATGGAGGCTTATTCGCGCGCGTCGATTTTTGCCCGGGTCAATGGCTACCTGAAATCCTGGAATGTCGACATCGGCACGCGCGTCAAAGCCGGCCAGGTATTGGCCGAAATCGACACCCCGGAACTCGACCAGCAACTGCTGCAAGCTCGCGCCACTTTGGCTTCGGCCCAGGCCGATGAACACCTGGCCGACACCACCGCCAAGCGCTGGCAAGCGATGCTCGCGACCGACTCGGTGTCGCGCCAGGACGTCGACGAGCGCACCGGCGACCTGACCGCCAAGCAGGCCAAAGTGACGGCGGCCAAAGCCAATGTCGAGCAGTTGGTGGCGACCAAGGGCTTCCAGCATCTGGTCGCGCCGTTTGCCGGTGTGGTCACCGCGCGCAGTACCGACGTGGGCGCGTTGATCAGCGCTGGCGGCACCGCCGGCAAAGAGCTGTTTGCGGTGGCCGACGTCAGCCGCCTGCGTGTGTATGTGCAAGTGCCGCAGACTTTCTCGCCACAGATTCGCGAAGGCACCACGGCGCGCCTGAGCGTGCCGGAGTATCGCGGCGAAACCTTCACCGGCAAGGTGATCGCCACCGCCGATGCGGTCAACGCCGCGTCCGGCAGCACCTTGGTGCAACTGCTGGTGGACAACCCCGGCGGCCGCCTGCTGCCCGGTGGCTACACCAGCGTGCAGTTTGATTTGCCGGTTCAGGCAGACGTGCTGCGCGTACCGTCCAGTGCCCTGGTGTTCGATGACAAAGGTATGCGCGTCGCCACCCTCGACAGCCAGGACCATGTGCACTTCAAGACCGTCACCATCGCCCGTGACTTTGGCGACAGTGTGGAGATCGCCAGCGGCCTGCAAGCGGCCGACCGCGTGATCGATACGCCGCCGGATGGCCTGGCCGATGATGATTCGGTGCAATTGGCTGCCGCTTCCGTCGAGGCCAAACCCCATGGCTAAGCGCAACTTGCTGGGCCTGCTCGTCAGCTTGAGCCTGGGTGCCTGCTCGTTGGCGCCGCCGCTTGAAGTGCCGCAAACACCTGTCGCCGCGCAGTTTCACACCCAAGGCCCATGGACCGTCGGCGCGCCCGACGACCAGGCCAACCGAGACGGCTGGTGGCGTATCTACAACGACCCGCAGCTGGATGCGATGCAGCAGCAGTTGCTGAAAAACAACCCGGGCCTGAGCGCGGCATTCGCGCATTACCAGCAATCCCAGGGGTTCCTGGCCCAGGACCGTTCGGGGCTGTTCCCCAAGCTCTCGGCCATCGGCAGCGGCCAGCGTATTCGCCAGTCGGACACCAAACCGCTGCGCTCGGCCACCTCGCCGGACGTCTATAACTCCGCGACATTGGGCCTGGAGGTGGATTATGAAGTCGACCTGTGGGGCCGCGTGCGCGACACGGTTGCGGCCGGCACCAGTGACTCGGAGGCGGCCAGGGCCGACCTGGCGTCGGTACGCCTGAGCCTGCAAGCGCAATTGGCTGACAGTTACATCCGCCTGCGCGGTATCGACTGGCAGAACCAACTGCTGGAACAGACCCGCGACGCCTACACCAAAGCCCTTAGCCTGACCGAGGGCTTGCACGGCGGCGGGATCGTGTCCGGGCTGGACGTGGCGCGGGCGCGCACGCAGCTGTCGACGGTCAAGTCGCAATTGAACCAGAGCCTGGTGCAACGGGCGGTGTTGGAGCATTCGATTGCGGCGATGCTGGGGGAGTCCGCCTCAACCTATACCGTCGCCGTGAATGTGGCGCCGATTGCATTGCCCAACGTGCCCACGGGCGTGCCGTCGAGCCTGCTGCAACGCCGCCCGGATATTGCCGCTGCCGAGCGTCGCATCGCGTCGGCCAATGCGCGGATCGGCGTGGCCAAGGCCGCATGGTTCCCGCAGATCACCTTGAGCGCCCAGGGCGGCTATCAGAGTGACGAGTTTGCCCGTTTGCTCAGCGCACCCAACCTGTTCTGGGCCATCGGCCCGTCGCTGGTCGGCACAATCTTTGATGGCGGCGCGCGCCAGGCCCAGGTGGATATTGCCAAGGCCGCCACTGACGAAGCCGCGGCCAAATACCGTGGCGTAGTGCTGGGCGCTTTCGAGCAAGTGGAAGACAACCTGTCGCAGATTGCGGGCCTGGGCAGCGCCCTGGATGACCAGCGTGACGCTGCCGCTGCCGCACAATACGCCGAAGACCTGTCGACCTCGCGTTATCGCCAGGGCGCCGTGGCCTATCTGGATGTGGTCACCGCCCAAGTGGCTGCGCTGGAAGCCAAGCGCAGTGTCCTGCAACTGCAAACCCAGCAATTAAGCGCTAATGTGGGCCTGATCAAGGCGCTGGGCGGCGGATGGAACGTGGCCCAACTGGCTGCATCGAACAGTACTCAAATCAAGGAGAAGTGAGCATGACCGACTACCTACCCCCGAAGGTGTGGACCTGGGACACCGAAAGTGGCGGCACTTTCGCCAGCATCAACCGGCCCATTGCCGGTGCGACCCATGACAAAGCACTGCCGGTCGGCAAACACCCGTTGCAGCTGTATTCCCTGGCCACGCCGAATGGGCAGAAGGTCACCATCCTGCTCGAAGAGCTGCTGGCCCTGGGGCACAGCGGCGCGGAATATGACGCGTGGCTGATCAAGATCGGCGATGGCGACCAGTTCGGCAGCGGCTTTGTGGCAGTCAACCCCAACTCCAAGATCCCGGCGTTGATGGACCACAGTGGTGACACGCCGATTCGCGTATTCGAGTCGGGTGCGATCCTGCACTACCTGGCCGAGAAGTTTGGCGCATTCTTCCCCACCGAGCCTGCTGCGCGGGCTGAGTGTTTGTCGTGGCTGTTCTGGCAGATGGGCAGCGCGCCGTACCTGGGCGGCGGCTTCGGGCATTTTTACGCCTATGCGCCGAGCAAGATGGAATACCCGATCAATCGCTTCGCCATGGAAACCAAGCGTCAACTGGACGTGCTCGACCAGCGCCTGGCGGTGAGTGAGTACATTGCCGGCGATGAGTACACCATTGCCGATATTGCGATCTGGCCGTGGTATGGCGGCTTGGTCAAAGGCCGTTTGTACGGCGCGTCAGCGGAGTTTTTGTCGGTGCACGAGTACAAGCACGTGCTGCGCTGGGCCGAGGCGATTGAAGCACGTCCGGCGGTGCAGCGTGGGCGGCGGGTGAATCGGGTGTCCGGGGCACCTGAGGAGCAACTGGCTGAGCGCCACGACGCCACCGATCTGGACTGAAACCCGGGCAAATTGTGGGAGCTGGCTTGCCTGCGATGACGGAGTGTCAGTCGATAAATTTGCAACTGACCCACCGCTATCGCGGGCAAGCCCGCTCCCACATTTGGACCTCCATATTCTTCCAAACTATTTGTAGCGCTGCTCGAACTGCACCCACACGTTGCGCTGGCCGAGGCGGTTGAAATACACCGATTTTGGACTGAAACTCGATCAAACTGTGGGAGCTGGCTTGCCTGCGATTGCGGTGGGCCAGTTATAAAATGGGTGACTGACACTCCGCTAACGCGGGCAAGCCCGCTCCCACAGTTGAGGGCACCCGACTTTTATTTGTAGCGCTGCTCAAACACCGCCACCTGTTCCGGCTTGATCAACTCAAACGGCACCCACACTTCCGATTCAATTGGCTCGCCCTTGATCATCCGAATCGCCGACTCCACGGCCTGTGTGGCCTGTGCCTTGGGGTCCTGGAACACCGAGGCGGTGAGCATGCCGCGCTTGATCGCCGCCAGGCCATCGGGCAAGCCGTCGATACCGATAATCGCGATTTCACCCTTGGCCTTGCCTGCCTGTTGCAACGCCATGGCCGCGCCAATCGCCATTTCATCGTTGTTGGCCACAATGGCGTCGAACTGTGTGCCGGCCAGCAGCCAATTGCTGGTCAGGTCCATGCCTTTGCTACGTTGCCATTCGGCGCTTTGCTGCTCGACCACCTTGATTCCCGGAAAGTCTTTGAGCACTTGCCTGGCGCCTTCGGTGCGGTCATGGGTGGCGTTCTGCGCGAGGTCGCCCATGATGATCGCCACATTGCCTTTGCCGCCGAGTTTTTCCGCCAGGTAGCGCATCTGCAATTGCCCGGCTTCGATGTCGTTGGAGGCCACCGTGACCACGCCTTTGGGCAGCGTGCGTTCGTCCGGGTGGCGGTTGACGTACACCAGCGGCGTCTTCGCGGCCACGGCGGCGCGGGTCATGTTGGCGGTGGCGGCGGTGTCCACCGGCAGCACGATCACCGCGTCGACTTTCTGGTTCAGAAAGCCTTCGACCTGATTGAGCTGGCGGACCACGTCGCCCTGGGCGTCTTCGAACTGGATCTGCACATCCTGCTGTTTGGCGGCAGCTTCCAGGCCGGTGCGCACGTAGGTCATGAAGTTATCGTCAACCCGGGCGATGCTCACGCCGATGCGGTAGGCGGCGAAGGTCCATTGGCTGAACAGCAGTAAAAAAGCAGCGACGATCAATGCGTAACGAGGCATGAGGCGGTTCCTTTTTTTGTTATAGGGTGAAGGCTTGGCGAAAACGTTGCAGCGCCAACTCACTGTCGCCGCTGGCCCAGCCTTCGAGGCCGACCACGCCGCTGTAGCCGATGGCGTGCAGCGCCTTGGCGATGGCCGGGTAGTGAATCTCGCCGGTGCCGGGCTCCTTGCGTCCTGGCACGTCGGCCACCTGGATTTCACCGATGGCGCTGCCTGCGCGCTGGATCAGTTCGATCAGGTTGCCCTCGCCGATTTGTGCGTGGTACAGGTCCAGGTTCATCTTCAGGTGCGGGCTGCCGACGGCTTCGATCAGTGCCAGAGTGTCGTCGGCACGGGCAAACGGCACGCCGGGGTGGTCGACGTCGGTGTTGAGGTTTTCCAGCAGAAACACGCGGCCGGCGTCTTCGCCCAGGCGCGCGATTTTTTCCAGGGTCTTGCACGCGCTCAGCCACATGCGCCCGGTGGTCTGGGCCACCGGCTGCACCGGCAGGCCACCGTCACCCAGGCCGGTGCCGTGCAGGTTGAGGCTGGGGCAGTTCAGGCGTGCGGCGACACCCAGGGACTCGCGGGCACTGTCGAGCAATTGGCGGATGCCGTCGGGGTCGGTGAGGGTGCCGCTGATGTAGCCGGTCATGGAGGTGAAGTCGGCGCCGGTGGCGGCCAGTGCGCCGATGTCCTTGTGGGTCCAGCTCCAGATTTCGGCGCTGAAACCCAGGGCATGAATGCGCTTTACGCGTTCGATAAAGGGCAGGTCGAGAAACACCATCTCGGCGCTGACCGCCAGTTTAAACGGCATCATCGGCCGGCTCCTGGCACGGTTACGGCCTTGCCGGTTTCGAACGACTCGATGCAGGCGCGGGCAATCGCCAGGGCCGCCCGTGCGTCTTCGCCGCTGGCCAGAGGCTTGGCGCCGGTGCGCAGGCACTCGACGAAGTGGTTGAGCTCGGCAATGTAGGCGTCGCGCAGCAGGTCGGTGTCCATGCGCTGGGTGTCGGCCTGGATCCCTTGGGCCAGGTAGCGCACCAAGTCAGATTCGTTGAGGCTGCCCATGCTCAGCATGCCTGCGCTGCCGAACACTTCGCCGCGCACGTCGTAGCCGTAGACCGCCTGGAAGTTGGCTTCGGCGGTGGCGATGGCGCCATTGTCGAAGCGAATCGTGACCACGGCGGTGTCGAGGAAGCCTTTGCTTTTGTATTGCGGTGCAATCAGCGCATCGGCCATCACGTAGACCTGCACCGCCTCGGCGCCCGGGTTGAGGTAGCGCAGGGTGTCGAAGTCGTGGATCAGGGTTTCGAGGAAGATCACCCACTGTGGCGAGTTGGCGGGGTTGTTGAGCGCCGGGTCGCGGGTCAGCGAACGCAGCAATTGTGGCGTACCAATACGCCCGGCCGCCACATCGAGGTGTGCGGTGCGAAAGCTCTTGGCAAAGCGCCGGTTGAAACCGACTTGCAGCGGTACACGGGCATCGGCAGCAGCGGCGATGGCGCGGTCGGCTTCATCGAGGGTGATGGCCATGGGTTTTTCGCAGAAGATGCCCTTGCCTGCGCGGGCAGCGCTGATCACCAGTTCGGCGTGGCTGCGTGCAGGGGCGGCGATAAGAACACCATCGATATCCGGGTCGTCGAGCAACTGCTGTGGGTCGGTGTAGAACTTGTTCACGCCCAGCTCCGCCGCCAGGCGTGCGGCCTGGCCGGGCGTGGGGTCGGCGATGGCGGCGAGGCAGGCGCCGGGGAGGTGTCGGGCGGCCGTCAGCCCGTGGAAACTGCCCATGCGACCGGCACCGATCAAACCCAGGCGGATGTTTTGTGTACTCATGCAATGACCCCTTTTTATTGTTGGCCGCAGGACATTTGTCAGCGGCTATGGGGTAGGAGCAAGCACTGTGCCAATATTTAAGCTGTTGATATTTAAAAGATTATAAAATTCCATAAACAAAAAGTGTTCATTCTGATGACATGCCTATACTGACATGTCAAAAACATGAACATGGACTGCAGCAATGACCTCCGCTCCCATGGCTTTCAGCGTGCAAGACCTCGACTACCTCACGGCCCTGGGGCCGGCTTCGCTGAACGACGGCCCGATTCCCGCGCTGGAACAGGCATGGCGGGCGTGTCTGGCGGGCGTGGTCGAACGCCCGGCCGCCGTTCGGCAGGTGATTTGGGATTCATGGCGGCGCAGTGTCGAGGCGGGTATCAGCCCGGATGACAGCCAGTACCGTTTTGTCGCCGCCGACGCGCTGGCGGCCACCCTGGCGGCCCACCGCGTGCTGATCGCGGCGGCGGCGCAGGTCATGCGCGGTTTGCTGGCCTACAACCCGCGCGGGCATATCAACCTCACCGACGCTGAAGGCACCACTCTGTATTTTTGCGGGCTGGATATCACGCCCATCGGCAGCCGCCTGCTGGAATCGGTACAGGGCACCAACTGCACCGGCCTGGCCCTGGCCGAAGACCGCCTGGTGTACGTGCTGGCCGAGGAGAATTTTGGCCGTGGCCTGCGTGAACGCCGCATGCATTGTGCCGCCGCGCCGATCAAGAATGCCCAGGGCCAGACCCTGGCCATGCTGACGCTCACTGCCGAGCCCGGCTGGTTTCACTTCCACACCCTGGGCACCGTGCAAGCGGCCGCCGAGGCGGTGGCGCGGCAGATGGCGTTGCAAGCGCTGCTGGAGGAACAGCAGACGGTGCTCGAGGTGCTCAACGAAGGCTTGGTGGTGCTCGATGAGCGCGGCTGCATCAAGGCGCTCAATCGCTACGCCCGGCAATTATTCCGCGTCGGCCTGGAACTGCTCGGCAGCCCGTTCCAGCGCCTGGGCCGCAGTGAGCTGAGCGATGCCATGTTGCTGCGGGCCGGCGAGGGCGTGCGTGACCTTGACTGCACCTTCCACTTGCACGACCGCAGCCAACTGGCGTGCCTGGTGTCGGTATGCCCGCTGGAGCAGGGCGGGGTGATTGTGTCGCTGCGCGAAAGCCGGCGTATTCGCGAAATTACCCGGCGCATTATCGGTACCCAGGCCAGCTATACCTTTGAAATCATCCAGGGTAATTCGCGAGCGATCCAGGACGCGTTGCACTTGGGGCGTATCGCCAGCCGCAGCGATTCCACCACCTTGATTCTCGGCGAAAGCGGCACCGGCAAGGAGCTGTTTGCCCAGGCGATTCACAATGGGAGCGAGCGGCATAAAGGCCAGTTTGTGGCAGTCAATTGCGGTGCGATTCCACGGGACCTGGTGCAAAGCGAACTGTTCGGGCATGTCGAGGGCGCATTCACCGGCTCCACCCGTGGCGGTTCGGCGGGCAAGTTTGAACTGGCCGATGGCGGCACGATTTTCCTCGATGAGATTGGCGACATGGCATTCGACGCCCAGGTCAGTTTGCTGCGGGTATTGCAGGAAGGTGAAGTTACCCGCGTCGGCGCAAAAAACTCCCGCCAAGTGAATGTGCGCATTATCGCCGCCACCCATCGCAACCTCAGCCAGGCGGTGGCGGAGGGCGCGTTTCGTGAAGACCTTTACTACCGCCTCAATGTCTTGAACCTGACCGTACCGCCGTTGCGCATGCGCCGTGACGATATCCCGCTGCTGGCGCGGCATTTCCTCAATCGGTGCGCCCGTTCGATGCGCAAAGCGGTTCAGGGTTTTTCGCCGGATGCATTGGAGTTGCTCTCGGCCTACGGCTGGCCCGGCAACGTGCGTGAGCTGGAAAACAGCATTGAGCGGGCAACCAACCTGGCGATGGGTGAGTTGATCCAGGCTGCCGATCTGCCACTTGAAACCCAGCAGCGTGCCGCCTTGCGCCCTTACGAACCTCAGCCCGCGCAGGACCTGAGCAGCCATGAGCGGCACGCTATCGTCGCCGCGCTTACCGCAGCCGGCGGCAATATCCGTCTGGCTGCGCGGCAGTTGAACGTGTCGCGAGGCGGGCTGTACAACAAGATGAGCCGGTTCGGGTTGAGCGCCGGGGATTTTCGCGTGCCGTAATCCTCAAGCAAAACCCGGTCAAAGGTGGGAGCTGGCTTGCCTGCGATTGCGCAGTGTCAGTTGATAAATGTGTAACTGACCCACCGCTATCGCAGGCAAGCCAGCTCCCACAGTTTTTTGATCGTTGTGTATCAGTTGGACAGGTTCTCCGAGGTCACGATCTGCGGTGGGATATGCACTCTGTGCCGCAGTGGATCGAAGGCCTCGGCGGCCTGCAACTCCACCAGTAATTCGATCAGCGCGGTCGCCGTCTGCCGAGGCTGTGAGTCCATCACCACATCAATCAAACCCCGGCTCAGCGCCTCACGCGACAACGCGGTGGACTCCTGCAAAATGCAGCACAGCGCCGGCCGTTTGGGCAGCTGCGCCAGGGCATTGATCACGCCGTCACCGCCGCCGCCCACCACGCACAGGCCGCGCAAATCGGTGTGGCGGGTGAGCAGGTCGAGGGTGGCTTCTTCAGTGATGTCGCTGTTGTCCAGGTTGATCAGCGGTTCCAGCGGCTTGAGCCCCGGCGCATGCTCGGCCAGGTAACTGTGCAAGCCTTCAACCCGCGCCTGGTGGCCGAGAAAACGATGGCCGCCCAACAGGATGCCGACGCTGCCTTTGCGTGCGCCGCAGGTGCGCGCCAGCAGCCAGCCCATGGTGCGCCCGACCACGTGGTTATCCTGGCCCACATACGGCTCCAAGGCTTGTTCGTGGATATCCGACAGCAACGCGACCACCGGCACGCCGGCTTCGCGAACCTGCGCCAGTGTGGCGTTGATCAACGGGTGGGCGAAGCTGACGACGGCGAGCGCGTCGCATTGCACCGCCAGTTGCTCGATTTGCGTAGCGATGGCACTGGGCGTGCGGTCGAGAATGTAGTCGAACTGGCAGGTCAGGTTGGCTGTAGCGTGCTGCTGCGCGGCCGTGCTGATCGACTGCGCCAGGTTGGCGTAAAACGCTTGGGCGGTGCCCAGCAGCAGGATGCCGAAACGGTAGGTGGGGCGCCGCTCACGAATGCGTTGGCCGATCAGCCGTGCGGCAAAATAACCCACGGCTTCGGCGGCCTGGAATACTTGCTCGGCGGTCTGCGGATTCACCGGCGCACGGGCGTTGAGTACGCGGTCGACGGTGGCCACACTCAAGCCTGCCTGGGCGGCGACAGTGGCGATGGTCGGGCGTTTATTATTATTCATGACAGGCCTCTCAAGCGTCTTGATAGAAAACTATCAAGCCTCGCTGGGCCTGGATGATAGCTTGATAGGGAATGGATTCAAGGCCTTGAGGCGGATTTATCCGCGCTCTATGGTTGGTTCGCAAAGCACCTGTTACCCAACGCTTGCGGAGAACAATAACAATGCCTGAACACACGCCTCACCGCGCTCGGCGCGACTACAGCCTCACCGGCCCTGAAGCTGCCCGCGCCGCTGAAAAGGGCCTGGTCTCGGCCAGTTGGTATCAATCGCCGATCTCGCGTAAACGCATGAAAGAACTGATGCAGCGCCGCGACGGCCCGGCGTTGCTCGACACAGCCCTGTGGGTGTCGGCGCTGCTGGTTACGGGGTTTGGCGGCTACTGGTTCTGGGGCTCGTGGGCGTGCGTGCCATTCTTTTTGGCTTACGGCGTGCTCTACGGCACCGCGTCCAACCCGCGTTGGCATGAGACCGGCCACGGCACCGCTTTCAAGACCCGCTGGATGAATGATGGGTTGTACCAGGTGGCGAGTTTCATGTGCATTTTCGAGCCGCATGTGTGGCGCTGGAGCCATGCGCGGCACCACACCGACACCATCGTGGTCGGGCGTGACCCGGAAATCGTCGAGCCGCGCCCGCCAAGTTTGTTGATGATGTGTCTGAGCCTGTTCAACCTGCCATTGGCCTGGAAAACTTTCAGCGGCGTGGCGCGCCATGCGATCGGCAAGATGAGCGCCCAGGAACAGGACTTCATCCCCGAGTCCGAATGGCCCAAGGTGTTCCGCGCTGCGCGGATCTGGGTCGGCATTTATGCGCTGGTGATCGGCACCGCGTTGTACCTGCACAGCTGGCTGCCACTGATGCTGGTCGGCCTGCCGAGCCTGTATGGCGCCTGGCTCGGCTACCTGTTCGGCCTCACCCAGCATGTGGGCCTGGCCGAGGATGTGCTGGACCATCGCAGCAACTGCCGCACCATCTACATGAATCGCGTGTTGCGCTTTATCTACATGGACATGAACTACCACCTCGAACACCACATGTACCCGATGGTGCCGTACCACGCGTTGGCGCAACTGCACGAAGAGATCCGCAGCGACTGCCCGCCGCCGTACGCGAATATTCTTGAGGCGTACAAGGAAATCCTGCCGACGATCTGGAAGCAGCGCAGCGATCCGAGCTATTTCGTGCAGCGCCCCGTGCGCCATCGCACAGAACCCACTGCCCATGCCCCGTTAAATGCCGAAGCCACTGCTGGCTGAGTTTCACCCCATCCAATAAGAGAAAACGCCATGAACGATCAATGGATCGACGTCTGCGCCGTGGGCGAAATAGACGAAGAAGACGTGCTGCGCTTCGACCATGGGCCGCACACCTACGCGGTGTACCGCTCGGCCGAGAATGAGTTTTTTGCCACTGCCGGCCTGTGCACCCACGAGAAAATCCACCTGGCCGACGGCCTGGTGATGGACCACGTGATCGAGTGCCCCAAACACAACGGGCGCTTCGATTACCGCTCCGGCAAGGCCCTCGGCGCGCCGGTGTGCGTCAACCTCAAAACCTACCCGGTGCGGGTCGAAGCGGGGCGGGTTCTGCTCGCCGTGACGGCGTGAGCATGAACGCACCCTTGATCATCGTCGGCGCAGGCCATGCCGGTGGCCGTGCGGCGCTGACCTTGCGCGAAGAAGGCTACACCGGGCGCCTGATCCTGATCGGCGATGAACCGCACTTGCCCTACGAGCGCCCGCCGTTATCCAAGGGCTTGCTGCAAGGCAGTACGGACCTGGCGGGTTGCAGCCTGTGCGACAGCCAGCGCATGGCCGCGCTGGGCATCGAACATATCGCCGGCAACCCGGTTACGCGCCTGGAGCCGCACCAGCACCGGCTGCAACTGGCTGACGGCCAATGGCTGGACTTTGCCGGTTTGCTGCTGGCCACTGGCGGCCGGGCGCGACGCTGGCCTGTGGAGCAGGCGAGCGTGCTTTACCTGCGCACCCATGATGAGGCGCTGGCCCTGCGCGACGCCTTGCGCCCCGGCACGCGGCTGGTGGTGGTCGGCGGTGGTTTTATCGGCCTGGAAGTGGCGGCGACCGCGCGCGGCCTGGGCTGCCAGGTCACGGTGCTTGAAGCAGGCCCACGCTTGGCGGGCCGGGTGTTGCCGCCGGTGATCAGCGAAGCGCTGCTGGATTTGCACCGCCAGCAAGGCGTTGAGGTGCGCTTGAATGTGGCACTCGAATCCATCGACGCCGACGCGGTGCAACTGGTCGATGGGCAGCGCTTGCCGTGTGATCGGGTGGTGGTCGGCATTGGCATGCAACCCAATCTCGAACTGGCTGCAGCAGCGGGGCTGGAAGTAGGGCAGGGCATTCGCGTCGATGCGCAACTGCGCACCAGTGCGCCGAACATTTATGCGGCGGGCGATGTGTGTGAGTTTCGCCTGGGAGGCCTGTATCAACGCCAGGAAACCTGGCGCAATGCCGAAGCCCAAGGTCGCCATGCTGCGCTGAATATGTTGGGGCGTGAGTTGCCGTTCGAGGCCATGCCGGGTTTTTGGTCCGACCAGTACGACTGGGGCTTGCAGACCGTTGGCGTGATGACCCCGCTGACGGTCAGCCGCGCACTGCCGGGCGGTGGTTTGCTGTTGTTCCACCTGGATACCGACGGGCATTTGCAAGGCGCTTGCGGCTGGGCGCTCGGCAATGGCGTGGCCAAGGACATCAAGCTGTGCGAACGCTTGATCAGCGCGCGCATTGCACTCAATACGGCCGACCTGGCCAACCCGGACGTTTCCCTTAAACACGTGCTGCGAGGCTGATATGCACCAATTGCTGGTGTTCCAATCCCTCTGGGCCATGCAGACCGAACCGGGGCCGCTGGAAGCCCGGCTCGATCGCATCGCCGCCGCCGGCTTCGACGGCATCACCGATCATTACTGGAAACCCGCCGAGGTCGCGCGCCTGCACGCTGCCGCCAGCGCCAGGGGCTTGCAGATCGAAGGCCAACTGTTCCCGCAATCGGTGGATGACCTGGCCGCCGCGCTGGATGTGATCAGCCGCTACGGCTGCCACCACCTCACCCTGCAGGCCGATGTGCGCCCGCGCACGCTGGCCGAGGCGGCCCGGCTGGTCGAAGGCTGGCAGCGCCTGGCCGAACAGGTGGACTTTCCGATCCTGCTGGAAACCCATCGCTACCGCCTTACCAACGACCTGCTGTTCACCCTCGACCTGCTCGCACAGATGCCCGACCTGAAACTGCTCGCCGACCTGTCCCATTACGTCGTCGGCCGGGAGTTACCGGAACCGGGCGCGTTCCAGGACGACGAGCAGATACGCACGATATTGCGCCACAGCTGGGGCTTTCACGGGCGAGTGGCCAGCAGTGAACAGGTGCAGGTCTCTGTGGATTTCCCCCAACACCAGGCCTGGGTAGAACGCTTTACCGGTTGGTGGCGCTACGGGATTGAAGACTGGCTGGCCCGGCCCGATGCGCCCAATAGCCTGTCGTTCACCTGTGAGCTGGGCCCGCCGCCCTATGCAATCACGGATGCAAACGGCGGTGAAATCAGCGACCGCTGGGCCGAGGCGCTGAAGCTGAAGACCCTGATTCGCCAGGTGTGGGAGAGCTGCCAGCGATGATCTGCTAATCTGCGCGGGTTAAAACCGCCCTTAGCCTGTGGACTTTCATCATGAAGACTTGCCCTGTTCAGCCACCTCTTGAGCCGCAGTCCGTCTGCCATCCCATCACCAGCAGCGCGATCTTCATGGTTGCAACCGTCGCTCCCGGCAGTGAAGACCAGGTGCGCGCCTGGTGCGGCGATATCGCCGGGCTGGTGCGTTCGGTGGGCAAGCGCGTGCCGGCGGGCAACCTGACCTGCGTCTGCGGGTTCGGCTCGGATGCCTGGAGCCGGCTGTTCGGCGGGCCACGCCCGGCGGCCTTGCACCCGTTTCGCGAGTTCGGCGTGCCAGGGCGCATGGCGCCGTCGACGCCCGGCGATATCCTGCTGCATATCCGCGCCGAGCAGATGGACCTGTGCTTCGAATTGGCCACGCAGTTGATGGTAGCCCTGGGCGACAGCGTCAAGGTGGTGGATGAGGTCCAGGGTTTCCGTTACTTCGATATGCGCAGCATCATCGGTTTTGTCGACGGCACCGAGAACCCGGTGGGGCGCAAGGCCGTCGGCTTTACCATCGTCGGCGATGAAGACGCGGAATTTGAAGGCGGCAGCTACGTGCTGGTGCAGAAGTACCTGCACAACATGAGCGCCTGGAACGAGCTGACGGTGGAAGCGCAGGAGAAAGTGATCGGGCGTACCAAACTGGCCGACATCGAGCTGGATGAAGAGACCAAACCGAGCAACTCCCACAGCGCCCTGACCGTGATCACCGACGAAAACGGCGAAGAAGTAAAAATCCTGCGCGACAACATGCCCTTTGGCCGCCCAGGCGCCGGCGAGTTCGGCACCTACTTTATCGGCTACGCGCGCTCGCCGCAGCCCTTGGAGTTGATGCTGGAAAACATGTTCGTCGGCCGCCCGGTCGGCAACTACGACCGCTTGCTGGACTTCAGTACCGCCGTGACCGGCGGCCTGTTTTTTGTGCCTTCGGCCGATTTGCTTGAAGAGCTGGCCGACCGTCAACCGGGGTCTTAACTGAGCAACCCGGTGCTGACCGCCACAATCAAGAAGACTCCCAGCAGCGCGCGATAAATCACAAACGGCCAGGTGGAGAACCGCTCCAGGAACTTCATCAGGCCCCAGATCGCGAAGAACGCCGAGATACTTGCCACCACCAGGCCGAAGAGCAAATGCGGCCAGGCGTGGGCGGGCATGTCGGCGTGCAGCAGCACCCACAGCTCTTTCAAACCGGCCAGCGCGATGGCGGGCAGGCCCAGCAGGAATGAAAAACGCGCCGCTTCCTCACGCTTGAAGTTGAGGAACAGCGCAGCGGTCAGCGTCGAGCCCGAGCGCGATACGCCGGGAATCAGCGCGCCAATTTGCGCAACCCCGACAATCAGTGCATCGCGCAGGCGCATCTGGCCCATGTCCCGGGTGTGACGTGCGCGCACTTCGGCCACCGCCAGCAGTACCGCCATCACCACACAGGAAATCCCGATCACCATCAGGCCGCGCAACGGCGAGTTGCAGCTGTTGAGGGTCGAGGACAAGGCCAGGCCGGCAATGCCGATGGGGATGGTCGCCAGCACAATCGCCACCGCCAGCTTGAACCACGGGTCGTTGTAGTCGCCCCGGCGTACCGCACCGATGCTGCCCGTGGTGACCTGGCGCACATCGCGCCAGAAATAACTGACCACCGCCGCCAGCGCCGCCAACTGCATCGCCGCCGAAAACGCCGAGCCGGGGTCTTGCCAGCCGAGCAGGGCGGGCACCACACGCATGTGGGCGGTGGACGACACCGGCAGCAGCTCGGTAATGCCCTGGATCACACCCAGGATGAAAATCTGCAGGTAATCCAGGGAGGCAAAGCCCACATCCAGGCCGGCGGAACAGACGTTGGTCAAAATAGAGGTCCTTGAGGAAAAGGTCGAAGCTGACGAAGTTTATTCTAAATGTTTCAGGAATTTCGGTTGGACGGGGCAAATCCGCAATCGGTTCAGCAAACAGAAAGGTTATGCAATGTATTGGCCTGCGCGCGTGTTTTGTGAACAATGGCGCCCTGCGTTTTGTCACCGAGAGCCCCATGCCTGAAACCACCGTTGAACTGATCCAGACTGGCCCCGAAGCGTCCGAGTTGATCCGCAACCTTTACCAGTATTACGCCTATGAGTCTTCGGACTGGGAACAGGAAGATGTCGAGGCGGATGGCCGCTTCTACATCCACGATGAGCACCTGACCCGTTACTGGCACGACCCGCAATGGAGCGCCAACCTGCTGCTGGTGGACGGTTATATCGCCGGCTTCCTGCTGATTGAAGGCAGCGAACTGCCAGGCATCGACGCCCTGGAACTGGCCGACCTGTTCATTCTCAAGCGCTACCGCCGCAAAGGCATTGGGCGTGCCATCGCCACCCAGGTGTTGAGCAGCGGCCAGGCCGATTGGCTGGTGCGTTTCTATGACCAGGATGAAGTGTCCCAGGCGTTCTGGCGTGCGGTGCTGGATGATTTGCCGCGCCCGGTGCAGACCCTGGAGCTTGAGGATGACCCGCAGTTGGTGAGTTACCTGATTACGCGGGCGGTCCTGCATTAAAGGCCTGTTGCATGGCCTGTGGCGGTTGCCCGAAGGCACGCAGAAACGCCTGGCGCATGCGTTCGCGGTCACCAAAGCCGGTTTCACGGGCCACCACTTCGACCGGGTGACGGCTGGTTTCCATCATTGCCCGGGCCGCTTCCACGCGCAGTGATTCGATGGCCTTGGCCGGCGTTTGCCCGGTTTCTTCGCGAAACACCCGACTGAACTGGCGCGGGCTCAGGCGGGCAACCTCGGCCAGGGCTTCGACCGAGAGGTCGTGGGTCAGGTTTTCGCGGGCATAGGCCAGGGCCAGCTGCACGCGGTCGGATTTGGGGTCCAGTTCCAGCAGGGCTGACAATTGCGACTGCTCACTGCCGCGGCGTTGGGCGATCACCAGTTTGCGGGCGATGCGCCGGGCCAGGTCGCTGCCCAGGTCAGCCTCGACCATGGCCAGTGCCAGGTCGACGCCGGCACTCATGCCGGCGCCGGTCCAGATCTGGCCGTCGACCACGAACAGTTTGTCTTCCTCAAGCTGGATGTGCGGGTAGCGCTTGCGAAAGGCGGGCGCGTGGATCCAGTGGGTGGTGGTGCGCTTGCCCTCGAGCAAGCCGGCTTCGGCCAACACGAAGATGCCCATGCACAATGAGGCCACACGCCGTGATTGGGCGGAGGCGGCCTTGACCAGCTCGAGCAGGTTGGCTTCCGGCAAGCGAAATTCCAGATAGCCGCTGACGATCAGCGTGTCATAGCCCTGCGCGCGGATCGGCGTAGTGTTCACCGAAAAGCCTTGGGAGGTCATCACGGCACCGCCGCTTTCCGACACCAGGTGAAACTCATAGGCCGGTTCGCCGCGCAGCAGGTTCGCGCATTCAAATACCGAGCCCAGGCTAAGGCTCAGGGATTGAAAGTTCGGGTAAACCATCAGCGCAACGCTGTGCATCATTGTTCTCCAAAAAACGCGGGCCAGGGCACGGGAGTGGCGATTGTCGGCGGGTGTCGGGTAAACGGCAACCGGCTTTGTGGCATGTCCGGAATCCTTGCGCATCTGACATTGTTGAAGGTGTGCGTGGCGCCTAACATCCCCTCAACGAACTAGACGACTGGTCTAATCGGACGGGAAGCGTGATGAACAACGAAACTAAAAGTACCCGGCAGGCGATTCTTGACACGGCGCAAGTGATTGTCGGCCGTAAAGGATTTTCTGCGGTGGGCTTGAACGAAATACTGCAAGCCGCCGAAGTACCCAAAGGCTCGTTCTATCACTACTTCAACTCCAAGGATGCGTTCGGCGTGGTGTTGCTCGACAGTTACTTCGACCACTACGTCAACGGCATGCAGCAGTTGTTCAATCAGCCTGAGCTGTCAGGTTTTGCCAAGTTGATGCGCTATTGGCAATCCTGGGTCGACAACCAGACCGGCTGCACCGACACGGGCAAATGCCTTGCCGTCAAACTCGGTGCCGAGGTGTCAGACCTTTCAGAGCCGATGCGTCTGGCCCTGCAGCGCGGCACTGCACGCGCCATTGAATTGCTTGCCCAGGCCTTGCAGCACGGCATTGAAGACGGCTCGCTGCAGGCACAGCCACACCCCGAAAGCCTGGCCCGGCGCCTGTATGCGTTGTGGTTGGGGACCAGCGTCATGAGCAAGATCACCCGAACATCCGCGCCGTTTGATGAGGCGCTGCTACTCACACAACATCTACTGCAACCCATCGATCGAGGCACTGGAAAATGAAAGTATTAATGGTACTGACCTCTCACGACCAGCTGGGCGATACCGGTCGTAAAACCGGCTTCTGGCTCGAAGAATTTGCCGCTCCGTATTACACCTTCAAGGACGCCGGTGCCGAACTGGTGCTGGCATCGCCGGCCGGTGGTCAGCCACCGCTGGACCCGGTAAGTGACCAGCCGGATGCGCAAACCGACGATACCCGCCGCTTTGCCGCCGATTCGGCCGCGCAGCAGGCCCTGGCCAACACGGTCAAGCTGGACTCGGTGAATGCTGCCGACTTCGACACGGTGTTTTACCCAGGTGGTCATGGGCCATTGTGGGACCTGGCCGAATCGCAAGCGTCGATCGCGCTGATCGAAGCCTTTGAGCGCGCCGGTAAGCCGATCGGGTTTGTCTGCCATGCGCCGGGCACGCTACGTCACGTCAAGGCGGTCAACGGCGAGCCGTTGGTGAAAGGCCGTCGTGTGACGGGCTTCTCCAATTCCGAAGAAGCCGCCGTGGGCCTGACCGATGTGGTGCCGTTTTTGATTGAAGATGATTTCAAGGCGCTCGGTGGCCTGTATGAGAAGGGCGCCGACTGGCAATCCTTTGTGCTTGAAGATGGTTTGCTGGTGACCGGGCAGAACCCTGCCAGCTCCAGCGATGTGGCCAAGGCCCTGCTGAAACTCACCGCTTAAATTAACTAACCGTTGTAGGCATTGGCGGCTCTCAAGAGCCGCCAATGCTTTTGTTCGCCCTGAATTTGGACTTTTACTCATGACCATGCGTGTTCTAAATACCCCGGTAAAACTGGGGCATCACAGCCTCAATAACCGGGTTGTGCTGCCGCCCTTGACCCGTCAACGCAGTGCGCAACCGGGTGATGTCGCCACCGACCTGATGGCCGAGTATTACCGCCAGCGCGCCAGCGCCGGGTTCATGGTCAGTGAAGGCACGCAGATCGAACCTCGCGGCCAGGGCTATGCGTGGACGCCGGGTATCTACACGCCCGCGCAGATCGACGGCTGGCGCAAAGTCACCGAGGCGGTGCATGCCGATGGCGGGGTGATTTTCGCCCAGCTCTGGCATGTTGGCCGTGTGTCCCATAACGCCCTGCAGCCAGAAGGGTTGGCACCGGTCGCGCCCTCTGCATTGAGGGCGGAGCAGGCGAAAGCCTTTATCGAAACCGGCCCCGGCGTGGGCGAATTGAAACAGCCGCCGGTGCCGCGTGCATTGAGCGTGCTGGAGATTGAGGAGTTGGTTGGGCATTACGCACAGGCTGCGCGCAATGCCTTGGACGCCGGGTTCGATGGCGTGGAAATCCATGCCGCCAATGGTTACCTGGTCAACCAGTTCATTTCGGCTCACGCCAACCAGCGCGACGACGAATACGGCGGCTCGTTGCACAATCGCCTGCGCTTTTTGCGCGAGATCGTTGAAGCAGTGACGGCCGTGGTTGGGCCGGAGCGTCTTGGCGTGCGTTTTTCGCCGTTGTTCAGCGGCACTGATCAGGACCGCGTGTATATCGGCCTGGTGGAGGAAGACCCGCATCACACCTATATCGAGGCGATCAAGGTGCTGGAGGCGTCCGGCATTGCCTATGTGTCCATCGCCGAAGCCGACTGGGACAACGCGCCTGACCTGCCGGAAACCTTCCGCCAGGCGGTGCGCAACACCTTCAGCGGACGGATCATCTACGCCGGGCGCTACACCGCTGAGCGTGGTGCAAAGCTGCTGGAGGCGGGGCTGGCAGACCTGATCGCATTCGGTCGCCCGTTCATCGCCAACCCGGACTTGCCACAGCGGCTTTTCAACGGCTGGCCATTGAACCCGCTGCGGGCTGAGGGCATGTATGGCGGCTCTGAGCTGGGCTATACCGATTACCCGGTGTACGCCGGGTAAGTGTGCCAAGCCGCTGCGATGGCGGTGGTTCAGGTGGTTAATGTTTCGCCTGTGCCGCCGTCTTCGCAGCCTCGCCGGGGCTCGACAGCTCCCACAGTTGAGCTTTGTTGCTGGGGGGATCTGCGCTTGCCGCGATGGCCTTGCGAACTGAAATCGAACCAACACAGCTGATCCCCTGTGGGAGCTCCCGAGCTTTAGCGAGGCTGCGAAAGCGGTGGGTCAGGCAACTTATATGTCGCCTGTGCCGCCGCTTCGCCGGGGCTCGATTACTTCACTTGCAACACGATCTTGCCGATATGGTCGCCACCTTCCATGCGCGCATGGGCCTGGGCGGCGTCGGTGTATGCGTACACTTTGTCGATGATCGGCAGGCAGCGCCCGGCGGACAGCACCGGCCATATGTATTCGCGCAGTTGCTCAGCGATTGCGGCTTTCTCGTCCTTGGTGCGAGCGCGCAACAGCGAGCCGGTGATGACTGCGCGTTTGCCGAGGATCGTCAGCAGGTCGACGTCATTGGCTTTGCCGCCGCCGAGGAAGCCCAGCATCACCAAGTGCCCGTCCATGCCCAGGGCCTTGAGGTTGTTGTTCAGGTAGGAGGCTCCCATGATGTCGAGGATCACATCGACGCCCTGGTCGCCGGTCTTCTTGGCGATGACCTCGGCAAAGTCCTGCTCGCGGTAATTGATCGGCTCGGCGCCCAGTTTGGCAATTGCCGCGCATTTGTCGGCGCTGCCGGCGGTGGCGAACGCCTGGATGCCGAACTCCTGGCAGAGCATCAGCGCGGTGGTGCCGATGCCACTGGTGCCGCCGTGGATCAAGGCGCGTTGGCCTGTGTGCGCGCCACCCAGGCCGAACAGGTTGGCCCAGACAGTGAAAAAGGTTTCTGGCACGGCAGCGGCTTGAATCCAATCCATGCCTTCAGGAATCGGCAGGGCCTGGCTGGCGGGTACGGCGCAGAACTGTGCATAGCCGCCACCATTGGTCAGGGCACAGACCTTGTCGCCCAGGCTGTATTCACTGACGCCATCGCCCAGCGCAACCACTTCGCCGGCCACTTCCAGGCCCGGTATCGGGCTCATGCCGGGTTTCATCGGGTACTTGCCGGCGCGTTGCAGGGCATCGGGACGGTTCACCCCGGCGGCATGCACGCGGATCAGAATTTCGCCGGGGCCGGCTACCGGTACGTCTGCGCGACGCGGTTGCAGGACTTCAGGGCCACCAGGCGTGGTGATTTCAATCAGGGTCATTTCTTTGGGCAGTGTCATGTGAGCCTTCCTGTAACGATGAACGTGTGGATTGGGACCGTGGCGGTCGGTCAGCGGTTCAGCGCAAAAAACCGCGAAACCGGACGAAGGGCGGTGGTGTACGAACTCGGTTGAACGGTTCAGCGTCTATGCTGGTCCACTGACCTCTACCGTCAGATCAACAGGTGAACCAAATGGCCAAGACTTATAGCTACGCCGCGCGGGATTCCAAGGACTCACTCAAGCCTTTCACCTTCGAGCGGCGTGCGCCAGGGGCGGATGATGTACAGATCGATATTCTTTACTGCGGCGTGTGCCACTCCGACCTGCACACCGTGCGCAACGAGTGGCACAACACGCTTTATCCGTCGGTGCCTGGCCATGAGATTGTCGGTCGTGTGACGGCGGTAGGCGCCAATGTCAAAAAATTCAAAGTCGGCGACCTGGCCGGTGTCGGCTGCATGGTCGACAGCTGCCAGGCGTGCGCTTCCTGCGCCGAGGGCGAGGAGCAATACTGCGAGAATGGCTTTACCGGCACTTATAACGGCCCGATGTTTGGGGGTGAAAACACCTTCGGCGGTTACTCGGACAACATCGTGGTCAAGGAGAAGTTCGTGCTGCGCATCTCGCACGGCGATGCCAACCTGGCGGCCGTGGCGCCGTTGCTCTGTGCCGGGATCACCACCTATTCGCCGCTGCACCATTGGAAGGTTGGGCCGGGCAAGAAAGTCGGGGTGGTCGGCCTCGGTGGTCTGGGCCATATGGCGGTGAAAATCGCCCACGCCATGGGCGCTCACGTAACGCTGTTTACCACCTCACCGAACAAGCGCGAAGACGGTTTGCGGCTGGGCGCCGATCAGGTGGTGGTGTCGAAGAACCCGGACGAAATGGCCAAGGTCGCCAACAGCCTGGACTTTATCCTCAATACCGTGGCTGCGCCGCACAACCTTGACGCATTTATCAGCCTGCTCAAGCGCGACGGCACCATGACCCTGGTCGGCGTACCCGACAGCCCGCACCCGTCACCGGCGGTGTTCAACCTGATCTTCAAACGCCGCAGCCTGGCCGGTTCGCTGATCGGCGGTATCCAGGAAACCCAGGAGATGCTGGACTTTTGTGCCAAGCACAAGATTGTCTCGGACATTGAGATGATTGATATCCAGGGCATCAATGAAGCCTACGAGCGGATGCTCAAGGGCGATGTGAAATACCGGTTTGTGATTGATATGCAGAGCTTGAAGAAGGAAAGTCACGCGGCGTAAAGCGTGCCTTCATTCAGCACTGAGCGTTGCTTTTGTGTGGGAGCTGGCTTGCTTGCTGTGGCGGTTTGTCGGAGTACATATCCGTTGCTGCGGTCACGGCTGAGTAGGGTTCCGCTCTTACAGCGGGTCACTTTTGGCAAACGCCCCAAAAGTAACCAAAAGGTCTGTGCCCCACCACTCGGTGCCTCGCTTAGGCTCGGCATGCCCGCAATCCGGCTTGAATCCGTGGGCCGCCGCGATGGGCCATCCTTGGCCCAGCGCGGCTAACCCGGCGTCCTGCCGGGTTACCCACGGATTCAAGCCTGCGTTCGGCCATCGTGGTTAACGGGGCGCCTCAGATCAAAATCAAGATCAGGTTCTACCGCACGGTGGCCT
>NZ_VBVZ01000249.1 GCF_005863185.1 Pseudomonas edaphica | reverse complement strand
GATCTCGGTGATGTCCATGTTGATCGACTCCACCACCGAAGTCTGTTCCTCGGTGGCGGTGGCCACGGACTGGTTCATCCCGTCGATCTCGCCAATGCGTTGGGTCACGCTGTTGAGACGCTCGCCGGCCAGGTTGGCGATCTCGACGCTCTCCAGGCTATGGCGTTGGCTTTCACTCATGGTGCTGACCGAATCCCGGGCGCCGACCTGCAACTCTTCAATCATCTTTTGCACTTGTTGCGCCGATTCCTGAGTGCGATGTGCCAGGTTGCGCACCTCATCGGCCACCACCGCAAACCCGCGACCAGCTTCACCTGCACGTGCCGCTTCGATGGCGGCGTTCAGCGCCAGCAGGTTGGTTTGCTGGGAGATGCTGGTGATCACTTCCAGAATCTGCCCGATGTTCACGGTCTTGCTGTTGAGCGCTTCGATATTGCTGCTGGAGGCGCTGATCATCTCGGACAGTTGGTTCATTGCCTTGATATTACGCTCGACCACTTGCTGGCCGTCCTCGGCCAAGTGCCGGGCATCGCTGGCCTGATGGGAAGCCTGCGCGGCGTTACGTGCAATTTCTTGCGCAGCAGCGCCCAGTTCGTTGATGGCGGCGGCCACGCTGTTGGTGCGGTTGGCCTGCTCGTCAGAGTTGACCATCGACGAGTTGGAAGCGCTGACCACTCGCAGGGCCACTTCATTGACCTGCTCGGTGGCCGAGGACACTTCGCGAATCGAGGTGTGAATGCGCTCCACGAAGCGATTGAAAGCATTACCCAGCGTGCCGAACTCGTCGTGATTCTGGATGTTCAGGCGGCGGGTCAGGTCACCTTCGCCATCGGCGATGTCCTGCATGGCGCGGGTCATCACGTGCAGGGGTTGCAGCAGTACTCGGATCAGCATGCCGAGCAGCGCGATGATGATCACAACCGCAATGATCGTGGCGATAACGGCCGAGGTGCGAAATTTGCTGAGCATGGCGAAGGATTTATCTTTATCCACCGAAATACCCAGGTACCAGTTCACCGACGGCAGGCCTTTGATGGGGGTGAAGGTCACGATGTTGTCTTTGCCATTGGCTTCGACTTCGCTGAAGTCACCACTGATCTTCGGGGTGTTTTTCGGGTACATGTCGGCCAGCGTCTTCATCACCAGGTTCTTGTCCGGGTGCACCAGCACTTTGCCGTCAGCGCTGACCAGGAACGCGTAGCCCATGCCGCCGAAGTTCAGCGCGCCGATGTTATCCACCAGCGTTTGCAGGCTCAGGTCGCCGCCGACCACGCCGATGCTTTGCCCCGCCTTGGCGCTGGGGGTAGCGACGGAAATGATCAACTGGCCGGTCGCTGCGTCGATGTAAGGTTCGGTCAGGGTTGAGCCGTTACTGCTTTGGGCGCCTTTGTACCAAGGGCGCACCCGTGGGTCGAAACCGTCCGGCATCTTGGTGTCGGGGCGGATGGTGAAGGCGCCTTTGCTGTCGCCCACGTAGGTGGCCATGAACGAGGATGTCAGGGTTTTCTGCTCGAGCAGGCCAGCAACTACGGCGGGTTCAGGGTTGATCGCGATGTTCTGTGCAGCGTTTTCGACCAGGGCAATACGCCCGGTGAGCCAGGTTTGAATGTTGCTGGCGGTGACATCGCCCATTTCATGCAGGTAATTATTGAGGTCGTCGCGAATCGCGTTGCGTTGCAGGTAGTCGTTGTAGAGGGTAAACAGTGCAAAAGCGGCGATGACGATAAGGGAGGCTGCAAGCAGGATTTTGTGGCTGAAGCGCAGGTTTTTATTCATGGCTTGTAGGGTCCGCTAAGGTCTTAATATCCGAAGCGCGTCCTTGTAGGATGCGCAAAATGACAGCGTCAAAAAAGGTGTGATACTGCTTGTGATAATTCCGGTGGTCCCTGTGAGAACTATCTGACCTATTTTTAGACTTTGTGGGTCTTACCTCTGTCTGTATCGACCTGACGGCACTAAAGATTAACCAAAGGTGACGAAATGCCTGATTCCTCGCAACTCCTTATCGGCGCCGGCCTGGACGGCCAGCCCATCGCCCAGGCCATGCGCTTGGCCAACCGTCACGGGTTGATTGCCGGCGCGACCGGCACAGGTAAAACCGTCACGTTGCAGCGCTTGGCGGAAGCCTTCAGCGATGCGGGTGTGGCCGTGTTTGCCGCTGATATCAAGGGTGACTTGTGCGGCCTTGGCGCTGCGGCCAACCCTCAAGGCAAGGTGGCCGAGCGCATTGCGGGCATGCCCTTCCTCAATTACAGCGCGAAGGCGTATCCGGTAACACTGTGGGATATCCACGGGCAGTCCGGTCATCCGCTTCGCACCACCATCAGCGAAATGGGGCCGTTGCTGCTTGGCAGCCTGCTGGAACTCACTGACAGCCAGCAATCGGCGCTCTATGCGACTTTCAAGGTGGCCGACCGCGAAGGCCTGTTGCTGCTGGACCTCAAAGACCTCAAGGCCTTGCTCAACCACTTGCGTTATCACCCGGAACTGCTGGGCGACGACGCGGCGCTGATGACCACCGGTTCCAGCCAGGCGCTGTTGCGGCGTTTGGCGGTGCTGGAGCAGCAGGGCGCCGAAGCCTTGTTTGGCGAGCCTGCCCTGCAGCTTGAAGATATCTTGCAGCCTGCCGGCGATGGTCGTGGGCGCATTCACCTGCTGGACGCGAGCCGCTTGGTGCACGAGGCGCCCAAGGTCTATGCGACCTTCCTGCTGTGGCTGTTGGCCGAGTTGTTCGAACAACTGCCGGAGCGTGGCGATGCCGATAAACCGTTGCTGGCGCTGTTTTTCGACGAGGCGCATTTATTGTTCGCCGATACGCCCAAGGCATTGCAGGATCGCCTGGAACAAGTGGTGCGTTTGATCCGTTCCAAGGGCGTGGGTGTGTACTTTGTCACTCAATCCCCAGGGGATTTGCCTGACACGGTATTGGCGCAACTGGGCTTGCGTATCCAGCATGGCTTGCGGGCGTTCACCACCAAAGAGCAGAAATCCCTGCGTGCGGTGGCGGACGGTTTTCGCCCCAACCCGGCGTTCGATACCTTGTCGGTACTGACTGAGTTGGGCACCGGTGAGGCATTGGTGGGGGCGTTGCAGGAAAAGGGCACGCCGGAAGTGGTCCAGCGCGTGCTGGTGGCGCCGCCGCAATCGCGGATCGGGCCGCTCAGCGAAGCCGAGCGTGCTGCGATCATCGCCAGTTCGCCTTTATTGGGGCGCTACGACAAGCCAATTGACCGTGAGTCGGCCTATGAGGTGCTGATGGCGCGCAAGGAGCTTGGCCCGACCGAGGAGGCCAAACCGGCCGCCGAAGAGCCGAGCTTTACCGACAAGGCCGGAGCGTTCCTGGGGACTACAGCAGGTAAGGCGCTCAAATCCGCCATGCAACAGGCGGCCAATCAAATGGGACGGCAGTTGGTGCGCGGGTTGTTGGGCTCGTTGCTGGGCGGCAGTAAACGCAAGTAGCGGTTCAGGGCTTGGGCCTGGCGTGGGCGGCCAACCGCTCCAACGCTGCGCGCAGGCCCGGATCGCTGATGCCGTCGGCCGTGGCTTGAATGGTTTCGGCCGCGTTCTGCGACAGGTCCATGGTGTGGCCCACTGCACCTTGCTGCACGGTGGGCGGCTGCACCTTGAACTGGATGCGGGTCAGGCTGGCAAACTCTTCAAATGCCATTAATTGCCGCTGCAAGCGTTTTTGCTGGTAGCGCAAACGGGTGGCCCAATGCCCGTCGGTGACAATTAACAGTAAATTGCCTTCGCGCCACGACGCCACATGACAATGTTCGCGGGCGGCAGGTTGCAGTTGGCTTTCTACAAGGCGTTGCAAATGGCCCAAGCGTTGCGCGTGGCCGAAGATGGCTTTCAACGGTTTGGCTTCGCGGAGCAACACGCTGGGCGCGCGGGCTGTAAGTGGGCGAAACGCCATGTTTAGACACCTTAAGTAACAGAGCCGCCATCTTAGCAGAAAGCGCCTGTGCGGCCCCAGGCAAAGCGATAGCAGGGCAATGCGAGTGAAATCAATAGGTAACTTCTGCGCTTGATGGGTTGAAGTTCCAGCAAAAGCCCTTATTTTAAACAGGCCCTCTCACAGCGCCATGCCAGCATCGGGGAATAACGCCACTTTCCTCACCCACGATTCCGGGTAGAATGCGCGTTCGCATGCGGCCGTGAGGGCTGCTCGGGCCACTCACGGTGCGCCCTCCATCCCTATGTGTGGAAGAACCTGCCGATATGTTTGCGCCTTTGTTAAAGAAACTTTTTGGAAGCAAGAATGAGCGCGAAGTCAAACGCATGCTCAAGACGGTGCAGCTGGTCAATGCCTTCGAAGAGCAGATGGTTGCCCTGTCGGACGAGCAATTGCGCGCCAAGACCCAAGAGTTCAAGGCCCGCATAGCCAAAGGTGAAACCCTCGACAAGCTGTTGCCTGAAGCCTTTGCGGTCGCCCGTGAAGCCGGTAAGCGTGTCATGGGCATGCGCCACTTCGACGTGCAGTTGATCGGCGGCATGACCTTGCATGAAGGCATGATTGCCGAGATGCGTACCGGTGAAGGCAAGACCCTGGTGGCAACCCTGGGCGTTTACCTCAACGCACTGTCCGGCAAGGGCGTGCACGTTGTGACGGTGAACGACTACCTGGCCCGCCGGGACGCCAACTGGATGCGCCCGCTGTATGAATACCTCGGCCTGACCGTCGGCGTAGTCACGCCATTCCAGCCGCCGGAAGAAAAGCGCGCCGCCTACGCGTGTGACATTACCTACGGCACCAACAACGAATTCGGTTTCGATTACCTGCGCGACAACATGGCGTTCAGCATGGAAGAAAAATTCCAGCGCGAACTCAACTTTGCCGTGATCGACGAAGTCGACTCCATCCTCATCGACGAAGCGCGTACCCCGCTGATCATCTCCGGCCAGGCCGAAGACAGCTCGCGCCTGTACACCGAGATCAACAAGTTGATCCCGCGCCTGGTGCAGCACGTTGAGGAAGTGGAAGGCGTGGTGACCAAAGAAGGTCACTTCACCATCGACGAGAAGACCCGCCAGGTTGAACTCAACGAAGCCGGTCACCAGTTTGTCGAAGAGATGCTGACCCAGATCGGCGAGCTGGCCGAGGGCGAAAGCCTCTACTCGGCGCACAACCTGGGCCTGTTGACCCACGTGTACGCCGGCCTGCGCGCCCACAAGCTGTTCCATCGCAACGTCGAATACATTGTCCAGGACGGCCAGGTCGTACTGGTTGACGAACACACCGGCCGTACCATGCCGGGTCGCCGTCTGTCCGAAGGCCTGCACCAGGCCATCGAAGCCAAGGAAATGCTCAACATCCAGGCCGAAAGCCAGACGTTGGCGTCGACTACCTTCCAGAACTACTTCCGTCTGTACAACAAACTGTCCGGCATGACCGGTACAGCTGACACCGAAGCGTTCGAATTCCATCAGATCTACAACCTGGCTGTGATGGTGATTCCACCGAACAAGCCGCTGGCGCGTAAAGACTTCAACGACCTGGTGTTCCTGACGGCCGAAGAGAAATACGCGGCAATCATCAACGACATCAAGGACGGCATGGCGCAGGGGCGTCCGATCCTGGTGGGTACTGCCACCATCGAGACTTCCGAGCACGTGTCCAACCTGCTCAACAAGGAAGGCATCGAGCACAAGGTTCTCAACGCCAAGTTCCACGAAAAAGAAGCCGAGATCATTGCCCAGGCCGGTCGCCCAGGCGCGCTGACCATCGCTACCAACATGGCCGGTCGTGGTACCGACATCCTGTTGGGCGGCAACTGGGAAGTGGAAGTTGCGGCACTGGAAAACCCAAGCCCTGAGCAAATCGCCCAGATCAAGGCCGACTGGCAGAAACGCCACCAGGCTGTGCTGGAATCCGGTGGTTTGCAGGTAATCGCCTCCGAGCGTCATGAATCGCGTCGTATCGACAACCAGCTGCGTGGTCGTGCCGGCCGTCAGGGGGACGCCGGTTCCAGCCGCTTCTACCTGTCGCTGGAAGACAGCCTGATGCGTATCTTCGCCTCGGACCGGGTGAAGAACTTCATGAAAGCCCTGGGCATGCAGTCCGGTGAAGCGATCGAGCACCGCATGGTGACCAACGCCATCGAGAAGGCCCAACGCAAGGTAGAAGGCCGTAACTTCGACATTCGTAAGCAACTGCTCGAGTTCGATGACGTTAACAACGAACAGCGTAAAGTGATTTATCACATGCGTAACACGTTGCTGGCCGCCGACAACATTGGCGAGACGATTGCCGATTTCCGTCAGGACGTGCTCAACGCTACCGTCAGCGCACACATCCCGCCACAGTCCCTGCCTGAGCAGTGGGATGTTGCCGGCCTGGAAGCCGCGTTGAAGAGCGACTTCGGTGTGGACTTACCGGTTCAGCAGTGGCTGGACGAAGACGACCACCTGTACGAAGAAACCCTGCGCGAGAAGCTGATGACCGAGCTTTTGGCCGCATACAACGAGAAAGAAGAGCAGGCGAGTGCCGAAGCACTGCGCACCTTCGAGAAACAAATCGTACTGCGCGTGCTGGACGACCTGTGGAAAGACCACCTGTCGACCATGGACCACCTGCGTCACGGTATCCACCTGCGTGGCTACGCCCAGAAGAACCCGAAGCAGGAGTACAAGCGCGAGTCGTTCACGCTGTTCTCCGAGCTGCTGGATTCGATCAAGCGCGATTCGATCCGTGTGCTCTCTCACGTTCAGGTGCGTCGCGAAGACCCGATCGAGGAAGAAGCCCGCCTGCGTCAGGAAGCCGAGGCACTCGCTGCGCGCATGCAGTTCCAGCATGACGAAGCACCGGGGCTGGAAGCGCCGGAAGCCTTGGGCGAAGAGGTCGATGTGGCCTTGGCTCAAGCCCCGGTCCGCAATGACCAGAAGCTGGGCCGCAACGAGCTGTGCTGGTGCGGTTCGGGCAAGAAGTTCAAACACTGCCACGGCGAAATCAACTAAGATTTTTGCCTGACGCTGCAACACCCTGCGCCGCGACCGGCCTTTGCCGTCGCGGCGTTTTGCCATTAATTTCACCGTTGATCGCGACGGTACAGACATCACCTATTCTTTAAGGAGCGCATTCATGGCTGTTGGTCTTGGTCCTTTGCCCACTTTGTACCCGGTCGCCGGTTTTGAACTCGGTATCGCTTCGGCCGGCATCAAGCGCCCGGGGCGCAAAGATGTAGTGGTGATGCGCTGTGCCGAAGGCTCGACGGTTGCGGGCGTGTTCACGCTCAACGCGTTTTGCGCCGCACCGGTCATCCTGGCCAAGCAACGCGTGGCAGGTTCGATCCGTTACCTGCTGACCAACACCGGCAATGCCAACGCCGGTACCGGCGAGCCAGGCCTGGTTGCCGCTGCGCGCACCTGCGCCAAGCTGGCCCAGTTGACCGGCGTGGATGCCAGCCAAGTGCTGCCGTACTCCACCGGCGTGATCGGTGAGCCGCTGCCGGTGGAAAAAATCGAAGGCGCGCTGCAAGCCGCACTGGATGACCTGTCTGTGGATAACTGGGCGGCTGCGGCCACCGGCATCATGACCACCGACACCCTGCCCAAAGGCGCTAGCCGCCAGTTTGTACACGATGGCGTGACCGTTACCGTGACCGGCATCAGCAAGGGCGCGGGCATGATCCGCCCGAACATGGCCACCATGCTCGGCTACATTGCCACCGACGCCAAAGTCTCCCGCGACGTGCTGCAGCGCCTGATGCTCGACGGCGCCAACAAGTCGTTCAACCGCATCACCATCGATGGCGACACCTCGACCAACGACTGCTGCATGCTGATCGCCACCGGCCAGGCCAACCTGCCGGAAATCACCTCCACCGAGGGCGCGCTGTTCGCCGCATTGAAGCAGGCGGTGTTCGAAGTGTGCATGGACGTGGCCCAGGCCATCGTGCGTGACGGTGAGGGCGCAACCAAGTTCGTCACTGTTGAAGTGAACGGCGGCGCTAACCACCAGGAATGCCTGGATGTCGGTTACACCGTGGCCCACTCGCCCCTGATCAAGACTGCACTGTTTGCTTCCGACCCGAACTGGGGCCGCATCCTCGCTGCCGTCGGCCGTGCCGGTGTGCCGGACCTGGACGTCAGCAAGATCGACGTATTCCTTGGTGACGTGTGCATTGCCAGCCGTGGCGCTCGCGCTGAAACCTACACCGAAGCCCAGGGCTCGGCGGTGATGCAGCAAGAAGAAATCACTATCCGCATCGAGTTGGGTCGCGGCGAGTGCAGCGAAACCATCTGGACCACCGACCTGTCCCACGAGTACGTGAAGATCAACGCGGAATACCGCACCTGACAGCCAAGAGGAAAGCGTGGTGAAACGAGTGCATGTAGCAGCAGCGGTGATCCGTGGCGTCGACGGCAGGATCCTGCTGGCACGCCGTGCCGATACCCAGCACCAAGGCGGCCTCTGGGAGTTTCCCGGCGGCAAGGTGGAGGCTGATGAGTCGGTCGCAAGCGCTTTGTCCCGCGAGTTGCAGGAAGAACTGGGCATCCAGGTCACCACGGCGCGCCCGCTGATCAAGGTGCAGCATGACTACCCGGA
>NZ_VBVZ01000248.1 GCF_005863185.1 Pseudomonas edaphica | reverse complement strand
GCTTAAGTCAGTGGCTGACCTGGCGCGCTACAAGGACGTATTTCGCGACCCTGAAGACCCGAGCAAAGGCCGCTTCCTCAACAGCCCTACCGGCTGGACCTCGGAAATCGTCAACAGCCAGAAGCTCAAGGCCTATGGCCTGACCGATACCTTCGTCAACTTCCGCACCGGTTCCGGCGCGGCGCTGGATGCTGAAGTGGCCTCCTCGATCCGCCGTGGCAAACCGGTGTTGTTCTACTACTGGTCGCCGACGCCACTGCTGGGCCGCTTCAAGCTGATCAAGCTCGAAGAACCGCCGTTCAACGCCGACGCCTGGAAAACCCTGGCCGACGCCAACAACCCGCACCCCATTGGCACCCGTTCGATGCCTGCACACTTGGCGATTGGTGTGTCGGCGCCGTTCAAGGCGCAGTACCCACAGTTAGTCACCTTCTTTGAAAAAGTCGACCTGCCGATCGACCTGCTCAACGGCATCCTTGCGCAAATGAGCGAGAAACGTGAACAGCCGCGCCAGGTCGCGCTGGCGTTCCTCAAAGAGCAGCCGCAAGTGTGGCAGCAATGGGTGCCTGCGGATGTCGCGGCCAAGGTCAAAGCTGGCCTGTAGCTGATCGTTCCCACGCTCCGCGTGGGAGTGCATCCCGTGACGCTCTGCGTCACGATTTTAGAGCGGGGCGCGGAGCGTCCCTGGCGGCATTCCCACGCAGAGCGTGGGAACGATCGGAGGTAACAATGATGGTTAAGTTTTTCAGTGTGGTTCTGGCTTCACTTGTGTTTTCGGCAGCGGTGTCTGCGGCCGAACCGTCCACCTTGCGCATCGGCTACCAGAAAAGCTCGGTGAGCATGGTACTGGCCCGTGAGCACAAACTGTTCGAAGAGGCGCTGCCCGGCACCCAGGTGCAGTGGACTGAATTCCTCGGCGGCCCGCCACTGATCGAAGCGCTGAACGCCGGCAGCCTGGACATTGGCAATATCGGCGACATCCCGCCGATCTTCGCCCAGGCCGCCGGCATCGACTTGCAGTACTTCGCTGTCGAGCCCAATGAAGGCAAAACCGAAGCGGTGCTGGTGCCCACAGCCAGCAGCATCCAAAGCGTGGCCGAACTCAAGGGCAAGCGCGTGGCGCTGCTCAAGGGCTCCAGCGCACACAACCTGTTCCTCAAAAGCCTGCTGCGCGCGGGCTTGCAGTGGAAGGATGTGAATGTGGTGTACCTGTCGCCGTCCGACGGCCGCGCCGCGTTTGAACAAGGCAAAGTCGACGCCTGGGTGGTGTGGGACCCGTACTACTCGGCGGCTGTGGTCGATGGCTCCGCCCGCGTATTGGGCGACGGCCAGGGCCTTAACCCGGCCGGCAGTTTCTTTGTGGTCAACAGCCCGTTTGCCAAACAGTACCCGCACGCCGTCGCCACCATCATCAAGACGCTCGGCAAGGCCCAGCGCCTGTCCCTGGACCAGCCCGAAGAAAGCATCGCCTTGATGGCCAAGACCCTGGGCCTGCAGCCGGCGGTGGTCAAAAGCTACTTCGAACACCGCTCGCCGGAGCCGATTCGGCCGCTGCAGGCCATCGACATCGCCAATCAGCAGCGCACCGCCGACCTGTTCTTCGCCAACGGCCTGATCCCGAAAAAGGTCGATGTGCAGCAAATAGTCTTCAAGGCTCTAAACCAATGAACATCAACTGTGGGAGCTGGCTTGCCTGCGATAGCGCTGGCCCAGACAGCACATCATTGCCTGACACACAGTCATCGCAGGCAAGCCAGCTCCCACAGTGGATTGCATTTCAGGTCATGGATTTTCAGCAGCCAGCGCCGCAGTCACGGCAGGCCGTGCGCCAACGCGTTGTTGAAACGCCGTCAGTGCCGGCCACGGCTGCAGATCAATGTCATGAACCGCCGCCCAGCGCAGCAGCACAAACAAATACGCATCCGCTACCGAGTACTGCTCGCCCAGCAAATAATCCTGACGCTCCAGCGTCTGCACCAGAAACTCAAAGCGCTTGAACAACTTGGCCACAAACGTGGCTCGCACTTCGCCTTGGATCGCCGGGTTGAAGAAAATCCCCAGCCCGCCGTGAATCTCGCTGGCGATGAAATTCAGCCATTCCTGCAAACGCACACGCTCCCAACTGCCATTGGCCGGGGCCAACTGGGCGGCGGGTTTCAGGTCGGCCAGGTATTGCAGGATCGCACTGGCTTCGGTCAGCACCTGGCCGTTATCCAGTTGCAGCGCCGCCACATAGCCCTTGGGGTTTATTTGCAGGAAGTCTGCGCCATCGGCAGTGGTTTTGGCCTTGTTATCGACCCTTACCAAGTCGAACGGCAGCGCCAATTCGCGCAGCACGATATGGGGGGCGAGGGAACAGGCATTCGGGGAGAAATACAATTTCATGTGGGGCTACTCGGTTGAATTTGCGCCAGTCTCACGGGCATGGCACCGTGGGTAAAATTAAACCTTCAGACCCCACCCATAAGGACAGCTACTGCCATGATGAACCTGATGCACTGGCGCTTGCTGGTGGCCGTGGCCGATCAAGGCAGCATTACGGCGGCTGCCGAGCAGGTGGGCATGACCCAGTCCGCCGCCAGCCAGGCCATGGCCAACATGGAGGCGACTTTGGGTGCGCAATTGTTCACGCGCGAGCCGCGCAAGACCTTGCCCACCGCGCTCGGGTTGAGTGTGATCGAACAAGCGCGCGTGATGATGGGGGCGTTGCAGGCGATTCGTACAACGGTCGACGACGCTCGGCCGCTGCTGCGTGGGAGTATTCGCATCGCCAGTTTCCCGATGGTGATGGCGACTTTTCTGACGCCGCTGCTGCAGCGTTTTCGTCAGATGAACCCCGGTATTGAAGTGACCACGCTGGATGTCACGGACAGTGAAGTGCTCACCTTGCTTGACGCCGGCCTGATCGACCTGGGCGTGGTGCTCAACCCCAGGCCCGAGCGCAACGCCAGCGTATTGGGGCGAGATTGCTGGATGGCCGTGTTGCCGACCGATCATCCCTTGGCGCAGCGCCCGGCCAACGCCAGCGTGTCGTTTGAGGAACTGCTGGAGCAACCCTTTGTACTTGCCACCGGCGGTTGCACCGCCAGTGCCCGCAGCTTGGCGGGCGCTGCGGGGCTTACCCTGCGCGATATTCGCGTGGAAGTACGCGAGTGGAACAGCGCCTACAGCCTGGTACGCGAAGGCGTCGGCGTCACGCTGGTACCTGAAATGGCCTTGCCGGTAAAGCGCAATGGCTTGCGCGTGATGCCGCTGACCGTCCCGCTGTATCGCGAATTTGCCTTGGTCGGCTCGCCCGCCCGGCCGCCTTCAGCCGCGGCAAGCGCATTGTTAAAAATGCTGGCTGACTAGTGGCCTTGCATAGCGCCAAGCCCTGTCTATGCTCACCCAGAACCGTTGATGACGTTTGGCATATAAAGCGTTTCGGATGGTTATTTCCCCATGAAGGTTAGCCAGCACTATCCAAAAAATGAATGGAATGCGCCTTTCAGGCGCCGGGAATCAAGGGTGATCTGACCATGTTCAACCGCCATCACAAATCCGACCTGCAAGAAATCGAACGTTTCTCCTGTGCCCTCACCGAAGCCAACGCCAAACTCGCCGCCATCAGCCGTTCCATGGCAATGATCGAGTTCGACCGCAACGGCATCATCCTCGATGCCAACGACAACTTCTGCCAAGCCATGGGCTACAACGTGGAGGAAATTCGCGGCAAGCATCACCGCATTTTTTGCGAGGATGCCTACACCCACACCGAGGCCTACACCAAGCTATGGCGTGACCTGGCGCGGGGCGAAGCCCTCAGCGGCACCTTTATGCGCCTGAACAAGCGTGGCGAAGAAGTGTGGCTCGAAGCCAGTTATATGCCGGTGCTCGACAGCAACAACCAGGTGCAGAGCGTGATCAAAGTGGCTTCGGATATTTCGGCGCGGGTCCACCATGAACACGAGAACCAGAGCCTGATCGACGCCATCAGCCGTTCAATGGCGGTGATCGAGTTCACGCCCCAGGGCCAGATTCTCAACGCCAACGACAATTTCCTGCGCACCGTGCAGTACTCACGCGAAGAAATCATCGGCCAGCACCACAGCATGTTCTGCCACCGTGCCGAGGTTGAATTGCCGGCCTACAAGGCGTTCTGGGCCTCGCTCAACCGTGGGGAATATCATTCCCATCGCTTCGAGCGTAAGAACAAATACGGCAAGACCCTGTTTCTGGAAGCGTCCTACAACCCGATTTTCGACACCAACGGGCGCCTGTACAAAGTGGTGAAATTCGCCAGTGACATCACCGACCAGGTCACCACCCTGCGCACCGCCGCCGATTCGGCGCATGCCACCTCGGTACAAAACGATGCCTGTGCGCGCAAAGGTTCGGAGGTGGTGCAGCAAACCGTGCAGATCATTGAAGAGATTTCCAGCGACTTGAATCAGGCGGCCCAGAGTATCGATGCGGTGAGCAAGCAATCGGACATCATCGGCTCCATCGTGCAGACCATCCGCAGCATTGCCGAGCAGACCAATATGCTCGCGCTTAACGCAGCCATTGAAGCGGCGCGGGCGGGTGAGCATGGGCGTGGTTTTGCGGTGGTGGCCGATGAAGTGCGCAGCCTTGCCGCACGCACCAGTCAGGCGACAGTGGAGATTGTGGATGTAGTGCGCAAGAACCACGACCTGTCGCTGAGCGCGGTGTCGAGCATGCAGTCGAGCCTGAGCCGTACGGGGCTGGGTGTGGAATTGGCGAATGAAGCGGGGCAGGTGATCCTGGAGATTCAGGAAGGTTCGCGGCATGTGGTGGATGCGATCAGCCAGTTCAACTCAACGTTGCAACTGCAGTAAGGCTGGGGGCTCAAGATCGTTCCCACGCTCCGCGTGGGAATGCCTCACTGGACGCTCCGCGTCCGCTCTTGGGACGCGGAGCGTCCTTGGCTGCATTCCCACGCGGAGCGTGGGAACGATCATCCGATCATCAGTGGTGTCGGTCAGATCGCGGCCAGGGTTTCTTTAACCGCCTGCGCCGGATCAGTGGCCTTCGCCGCTACCTGCTGATCTTGCTGCTGCTTCACGCGTTCAGCCACTTGCTTGGCAATCGCGTCCTGTTTTTCCTGCGGCATTGCTTGCACTTGCGCCTCGGTCAAACCCTGTTCCTTGAGCAACTGCTCGCGGATGCGTTCGGCGGGGGATTTGTTCATGTAGTCGGTGAAGTCGGCGCGTGCGGTGCTGGTGCTCGAACCGGCTGCCGGCACATCCGTCGATGCGGTAGGGGCGGCGGTGGTGGCTTGCAGTTGCACACGGGTCTTGGCGAAGGCTTCGTCGATGCGGTCGTTGGCTTTGTCCAGGTCCTTCTGCGCGGCCGGCACGGTCACACTTTGCTGCGCCGCTTGCAGGGCACCACTGTAAAGCGTGCTGGCGGCAGCGTTGGCCGGGTCCATGTCGGGACGCTTGAGCTGTTGCACGGTCGATACGGCTTGGGCGTTGTTATTAACCAGCATGATCGGTCACCTGTGGAAATGTTCGGTGCGACAGCTGGAGCAAATAGCATGCCGAGTGCACCACCCCCGGTTTTGTTGGGGATGGCGCGGGCGTCGCGGCAATCATTGTCCCGCAGGCGGCCAACTGTTGCCGTCAGTGCGCAATATTCTCCAACGCCAAATTGCGCGTGCGCGGCCCGAACCAACTGATGGTGATCATCACAATCAACATGCTGCTGGCAATAAACGCCAGCACGCCCGGCGTGCCCAGGTGCTCCAGGATAAAACCGATCAACAAGCTGCTGAACACCGTGGACAAGCGGCTGAACGAATAGCAGAACCCCACCGCCCGTGCGCGGATATTGGTCGGGAACAACTCGCTCTGGTACGAGTGATAACTGAAGCTCAGCCAGGCGTTGCAGAAGGTGATCATCACCCCGCAGATCACCAGCCCCACCGCCGTGGTTTGCAGGGCGAACAGGCTGCCGAAGATCATTGCGCCCATGGCTGAGCCGACAATCTGCCATTTATTTTCGAAACGGTTGGCCACTTTTACAAACAACAACGGGCCCAGCGGGTAGGCGAGGGTGATGATAAAGGCGTACATCAGGCTGTGGGTCACGCTCACGCCCTGGCCCGACAGCAACGCCGGCAACCAATTGCCGAAGCCGAAAAAGCCGATAGCCTGGAACACGTGAAACACAATCAGCATCAACGCACGGCGCCGGTACGGCGGTTGCCAGATATCGGCAAAACGGCCGCTGCCTTGCACGCTGACGGCCTGCGGTTCAGGTTCTTCCAGCGGTTTGCCGTGATCCTTTTGGCAGCGCGCCTCCAGGTTGTCCATGATCTGCCCGGCTTCATCAAAGCGACCTTTTTGCGCCAGCCAGCGCGGTGATTCCGGCAGGCGCTTGCGCAGTTGCCAGATAAACAGCGCAAACACTGCACTGCTGAGCACCACCCAGCGCCAGCCGGACACCCCGAATGGCGCCTGGGGCACCAGCCACCACGACATCAATGCTACCGCCGGCACCGACAGAAACTGGATGAAAAACGCAAAGGCGAACGCTGAACTGCGCATGCGCTTGGGCACCAGTTCCGACAGGTAGGCGTCGATGGTTACCAGCTCGATCCCCAGGCCAATGCCCACCAGAAAACGCATGCCGATAATGCCCAGCGCCGAGGTTTGAATGCCCATCAACACCGTGGCGACCGTGTACCAGATCAACGCAAAGGTAAAGATCGCCCGGCGCCCGAAACGGTCGGCGATAGGGCTGAGCAGGCTGGCACCGAGGAACAGGCCCAGGAAGGTCGCGGAAGCAAACGCGGCCTGGTCCGAGAAGCCAAACACGCCCTCGCTGCCGGTGTGGAATATCCCATCGCTGATCAAGCCGGGGCTGATATAGGCGGTCTGGAACAGGTCATACAGCTCAAAAAAACCACCGATCGACAGCAGCGCCACCAGGCGCCAGACGGTGGCGACGGCGGGCAGGCGGTCAATGCGCGCGCTGATGTGGGCAGCACGGATCGGGTCGATGCCGTCGGCGGTGGAGAGTGCAGGCATGGGCAGAACTCAATAAGTAATCGGGATTTCAAATGCTTGGAATGCATCATCGACCGGATGGTAACCCAACACCCGCGTGGTTTCGCTCAGGTCCAGGCGCTTGAAACGGTTATTGGAAATGCCATGGGCGATCAGGTGCTTCACGCCCTCGGCCTCCACCGAGCGTTGCAGCAATTGCACCGCGTCCCGTGGGCTGAGCCAGGCGCTGAGGTCGCGGGCGTTGTTGAGGTCGTGGGTTTCGGGGAACTCAAAGGCGCCGATGCGCAGGGCAATGGTCGACAGTGGCGTCTTGGCTGCGTAGTAGCCGCACAACGCCTCGCCGTAGCATTTGCTCACGCCGTACAGGTTGGCGGGCATTACCTGCATGCCGGGCGTGATCTGCCGGTCTACCGGGTAGCCTTCGATGGTTTGTGCGCTGCTGGCGAATACCAAACGCTTCACGCCGGCGGCCACGGCGGCTTCGAACAGGTAAGTCGTAGCGAGGATATTGTTCGGTAGCAACTCGTCGAACGAAGCGCTGGCGTGGGGGATGCCCGACAGGTGCACGACCACGTCGATGCCATCAAGCAGCGCAGCCAGGCTGGCTTTGTCGCTGAGGTCGGCGTGGACGAAACGGTGCTCGCCCAGGTCGAACGCCGGCGCGATGCGGTCCGTGAGGGTGAAGCGGTAGCGCTCTTTTGAGGCTTCGAAAAATGTCTTGCCGATTCTGCCGCAGGCGCCGGTAAGCAGTACGTTGAGTCCTTTCACAGTGAGTCCTTGTTTTAGTGATGGCCGTCGAGGGCGAAGGTCTTGAAGCCCTGGCGTTGGCTCAGGCGTTGGTAATACGCCGCAATGGCAGGGTAGGGCGGGCGCTGCATGGGCGTGTTCTGCCAGCGGTGCACCGAGAGGCCGATCAGGATATCGGCGAGGGTGAATTCATCGCCGGCCACATAGGCGCAGGTTTTAGCCAACTGTTGTTCCAGCAGGCCCATCTTGTCATTCCAGCGCTGCACGGCGGCGGCAATCTGCGCCGCGTCGAGGTTGTCGGGGTTATTGCGCACCAGCGCGGTGAAGGCATCGCCCCAGGCGCGGTTGAGTTCCACGGCTTGCCAGTCCACCCATTGCTCGACCCGCGCACGTGGCGCGGGTTCGGCGGGTAGCAGGTCGGTGCGTTGGTAGAGGCCGATCAGGTAGCGGCAGATGGTGTTGGATTCCCACAACACACCGTGGTCGTCGATCAGCACCGGCACCTGGGCGTTGGGGTTCAGGGCCAGGAATTCGGCTGACTGGGTGGGCTTGAAGCCGATGCCCCAGTCTTCACGTACGTAGTCGATGCCCAGTTCCTGGCAGGTCCAGAGCACTTTGCGCACGTTGATGGAGGACGTGCGGCCGAGGATTTTCAGTGAGTGTCCCATGGTGCTTCCCTGACGATGGCGAGCGGTCAATCTAGCAGGGGCAGGACTTTACGGCGATATCTTAAGTGGGCACGGACAACATGTGGGAGCTGGCTTGCCTGCGATGGCGGTAGACCTGTCGGCACATCATTGCCTGACACACCGCTATCG
>NZ_VBVZ01000247.1 GCF_005863185.1 Pseudomonas edaphica | reverse complement strand
GGTCGAAGCCATCGTTCGCGAAGAAATGAACGCCGCCGGCTCTCTGGAAGTGTTGATGCCGAGCACCCAACCGGCTGAGCTGTGGCAGGAATCCGGGCGCTGGGAAGAGTACGGCCCTGAGTTGCTGCGCTTCAAGGACCGTCATGGCCGCGATTTCTGCGCCGGCCCGACCCATGAAGAAGTGATCACTGACCTGATGCGCAACGAGTTGAGCAGCTACAAGCAGCTGCCGTTGAACCTGTATCAGATCCAGACCAAGTTCCGTGACGAAATTCGCCCACGCTTCGGTTTGATGCGCGGCCGCGAATTCATCATGAAAGACGCCTACTCGTTCCACGCCGACCAGGCGTCCCTGCAGGCCACCTACGACCGCATGCACACCGCCTACTGCAACGTGTTCACGCGCCTGGGCCTGAAGTTCCGTCCGGTTGAAGCGGACAACGGCTCCATCGGCGGCGCCGGCTCCCACGAGTTCCACGTGCTGGCCGAGTCCGGCGAAGACGATATCGTGTTCAGCAACGGTTCCGACTACGCGGCGAACATCGAGAAAGCCGAAGCCGTGCCACGGGAAACGTCCCGCGCCGCACCGGCTGAAGAACTGCGCCTGGTGGACACGCCAGAGACCAAGACCATCGCGGCCCTGGTGGAAAAATTCAATCTGCCGATTGAAAAGACCATCAAGACCCTGATCGTGCGCGCCGAAGAAGAAGGCAAGCTGATCGCCCTGGTGATCCGTGGCGACCACGAACTCAACGAAATCAAGGCTGCCCAGCAACCTGGCGTGGCCAGCCCGCTGGTCATGGCCACCGATGCCGAACTGCGCGACGCCATTGGCGCCGGTGCTGGTTCGCTGGGCCCGCTGAACCTGCCGTTGCCGATCATCATCGACCGTTCGGTCGAGCTGATGAGCGACTTCGGTATCGGCGCCAACATTGATGACAAGCACTACTTCGGCGTGAACTGGGAGCGTGACTTGCCGGTTCCGACCGTGGCCGACCTGCGTAACGTGGTGGCCGGTGACCCAAGCCCGGATGGCAAGGGCACCCTGGAAATCAAGCGCGGCATCGAAGTCGGGCACATCTTCCAGCTGGGCAACAAGTACAGCAAGGCGATGAAGTGCGAAGTGCTGGGCGAGAACGGCAAGCCGATCACCCTGGACATGGGCTGCTACGGCATTGGCGTATCACGCGTGGTTGCCGCTGCCATCGAGCAGAACAACGACGAGAAAGGCATCATCTGGAGTGACGCCCTGGCACCGTTCCAGATCGCCCTGGTACCGCTGCGCTACGACAACGAGCAAGTACGCGAAGCCACCGACAAACTGTATGCCGAACTGACGGCTGCCGGTTTTGAAGTGCTGCTCGATGACCGGGACAAGAAAACCAGCCCGGGCATCAAGTTCGCCGACATGGAACTGATTGGCATCCCGCACCGTATCGTGGTCAGTGACCGCGGCCTGGCGGATGGCAATCTGGAATACAAGAGCCGGACCGAAGCCGAAGCCCAACCGTTGCCGGTGGCTGACGTGCTGTCTTTCCTTCAGGCGCGTATTCGTCGCTGAAAACCAGATCAAGAGAAGTCATGTTCAAGCGAAACACCAGAGCCCTGGGGGGCGCCGCCTTGTGCGGCGCCCTGCTGGTCAGCGGCTGCGCCAATCAAATGTCGCAACGCAGCGAGCACGAGGAGCGGGTCGAGCGAAAGTTGCTCGATCACAGCCTGCAAATCGATGTAGGCGAACCCAAAGTGCTGGAACTACCGCAACGCCGGGTTCGCATTCACGAGCAGAAGACCTTTGAGGTCACCGAGTTCGAAGTCACCCGCCGTTACGATCGCTACACCCCCTACCAGCCCTGGCGCAAACTCTATGAGATGCCTTTGGGTGCCGTTGCACTGGTAGCGGGCGCGGGCGCCAACGTGGTGAATATCTTCGCCCTCGGCAACCTGCCCACCAGCATGACGCGTGACTGGCTGAGCTACGGCGTGGACGGCATCAACCCGTTCATGAACGTGCAATCCCACGGCCGTGCGCAACAGAACCTGGCGGGTATCGATGAAGTGCAGCGCGACAAGCGCACGGAGTATTCGAGCCTTCCCTGGAGCGAGCGCCCGGTGCAAGTTACCGCCGGCAAGCAGACCCATGAGCTGACCACCGACCGCGATGGCGTACTGCGCCTGAACCTGTTGGACAGCCCATTTGCCGAGCAGGACCTGAACCGCGTCAGCACCTTGAAGATCAGCGTGGAAGATGGCCAGGACGATGTGCATTCCGACTCGACCCTGGCGATCAGCAACACCCTGCGCGGCAAGTTGCTCGAAGCCCATGGCCTGATCTACGACGACTTGGAAGATGACGAAGTGAACCAATGGGTGCACCGGGTCAAGCGCCTGTCGGAGCTGGGCCTGGAGGA
Source organism: Pseudomonas edaphica (assembly GCF_005863185.1). GTDB lineage: Bacteria > Pseudomonadota > Gammaproteobacteria > Pseudomonadales > Pseudomonadaceae > Aquipseudomonas > Aquipseudomonas edaphica. Next base: position 6,180 of record NZ_VBVZ01000247.1, on the reverse strand, counting down.
AGAAGCCAGCGAGCTGGAACAAAGCCTGATCGAATTGACGCGCAATGATCCGGAGTTGCAGCAGGAGTTTCTGCAGGCGCTGACCAAGGATGCGGGAAGACTCGTCGCAGATCCTGGGGCACGCTGAGACTTCAGGCTGGATAAAAATCAAAATGTGGGAGCTGGCTTGCCTGCTCCCACATTTTTTGATCCGGTTTCTACCAGGGAAATTGAAGCTGCTCGTTACCGCTGCTCAGGTCCAGCAACCGCACCCCAATCCCCAACAACCGCACCGGCTTCCCGCCCCGGTTAAACGCCTGGGTCAACAGCTGTTGATAACTCTCCAGATCCCGCCCTGCCCCGGCCTGCTCCAGCGTCGTCTGGGTAAAGTCATGAAACTTCACCTTAACGAACGGCTTGCCCGCGCGGTAGCTACTGTCTATACGCGCCATGCGCCCTGCCAGGGTTTCCATCAGCTCAGGCAGCTTCGCCAGGCAACTTGAGAGATCCGGCAGGTCCACGTCGTAGGTATTTTCCACACTGATCGATTGTCGGCGGCTGTCGTTCTGCACCACACGGTCATCAATCCCACGAGCCAGGCCCCAGAGCCGCTCGCCAAAACTGCCGAATTCACGCACCAGCGCCAGCTTGTTCCACTCGCGCAGTTGCAGGCAGTCTTCGATGCCCAGGCGCGCCAGCTTGTCGGCGGTGACCTTGCCGACACCGTGCAGCTTTTTCACTGGCAACTGCGACACAAAGTCTTCGACCTGATCCGGGGTGATCACAAACAGGCCGTTGGGTTTTTTCCAGTCGCTGGCGATCTTGGCCAGAAACTTGTTCGGCGCCACGCCGGCCGACACGGTGATGTGCAACTGGTTGGAGACGCGCCGGCGGATGTCCTGGGCGATGCGCGTGGCACTGCCGCCAAAATGCGGGCAGTCGGAGACATCCAGGTAAGCTTCGTCCAGCGACAACGGCTCGATCAGGTCGGTGTAGTCGCGAAAGATCGTCTGGATTTCCTTCGACGCTTCTTTATAGGCATCCATGCGCGGCTTGACGATGGTCAGGTCCGGGCACAGCTTCAAGGCGTGGCGCGATGACATGGCCGAGCGCACGCCATAGGCCCGCGCCTCATAGTTGCAGGTTGCAATCACTCCTCGCCTGTCTGCCGAGCCGCCGACCGCCAGGGGCTTTTGCGCCAGGCTCGGGTCGTCGCGCATCTCGATGGCGGCGTAGAAGCAATCACAGTCGACGTGGATGATTTTGCGCTGCGTCATATAAACAGAGGGTGTAATCCAACGGGCGGCCAGTATCGCACTCACTCCTGTATATAGCACCAGTAGTTTGAATCTGCCGTTAGAGCGGTAGGAAATTTCCCAGATGAATTTATTTTCTCAATCGAAATCTACCCACCAATAGAGCCCAAACCCTTGGCCAGACTGGCCCCGAGGCCGTTTGAAGCCCACCTTGGAGAGCTAACCGCTTGAACCACAAGCGCTTTTCTTCAATTCACAGGTTGACACACCTGCGTTCCTCTGTAGAATGCCGACACACAGACGCGGGATGGAGCAGTCTGGTAGCTCGTCGGGCTCATAACCCGAAGGTCGTCGGTTCAAATCCGGCTCCCGCAACCAAACATCAAAAAAGGCTACTCGAAAGAGTGGCCTTTTTTGTGCGTGCCTGTTTTAGCCCTGTATGAAAATTGTAAGACAGAAAAAACGTTGCCCACCCTGCACTTACCGCACAAGGTGGCTGTGGAGTGACTAATTTCCACTTATTTGACCCATCAGACTATTAACGGTTGACACCTCGCCGTTGGGCTGTAGAATGCCGCCCACAGACGCGGGATGGAGCAGTCTGGTAGCTCGTCGGGCTCATAACCCGAAGGTCGTCGGTTCAAATCCGGCTCCCGCAACCAAACATCAAAAAAGGCTACTCGAAAGAGTGGCCTTTTTTGTATCCGGTGAAAAAGTTCTTCTGAAACAATGGTATGGCATCTTTCATGAAACCGTATTCGGTTTGCAGAGTCCATGTCATTGCAAGCTATGCTCAGTGCTCAAGCTCGACCCTCTACGACCAATGGCCGCTGTCGCCGCCCCCGACGATAAGCGTTAATATTTGTAATTATTTTGTCCATAGGGATTGGTAACTTGGCTGGATACCTCCATCCTGTCGCGCACAATCCACGAGGTGATTGATGCGCGCCAACTCGTCTGAACCACAAGACACCGTCACAGCGGAACAACCGATCACTCCCACCCGTTTGCGATGGCTGGATCTGTTGAGCAAATACCGTCAACCCATTGGGCTGGCCGTCACCCTGTTGCTGTTCGCTATCGCCCTGATCGCCTGCCGACACTTGCTGCTGGAACTGGACCTTTACGCGCTCCACGACTCGATCCTGGAAGTGCCCAAGCCTGCCTTGCTCGGCGCATTTGCCGCCGCGGTCGCAGGTTTCATCATTCTATTGGGCTACGAATTCTCCGGCGCACGTTATGCCGGCGTGAAGCTGCCGGCCAAGACCCTGGCCATGGGTGGCTTCACCGCCTTTGCCATCGGCAATGCCATTGGGTTGTCGATGCTTTCGGGCGGTTCAGTACGCTACCGTTTATATGCACGCCATGGCATCGGTGCCTCGGAAGTGGCGCACATGACCGTGTTTGCCAGCCTGGCCTTGGGTACCGCCCTGCCGCCGTTGGCCGCACTGGCCACCTTGAGCAACTTGCCCGCGGCCTCGACCTACCTGCATTTGTCCCAAGGTTTGCTCGGTGGCATCGCCGGCGCGGTATTGCTGCTGTCAGTCGCACTGTGCATCGGTATTTATCGCCGGCGCCTGCCGGAACAACCTTACCCGGACAACCTGCTGGTCAAGGCCGGGCGTCGCACGCTGCGCCTGCCGGGCCGCCGCCTGACCTTCCTGCAACTGATCATCACCGCGCTGGATGTGGCCGCTGCCGCCACCGTCCTTTATATGTTGCTGCCGGAAGCGCCGCCGTTCGGCCCGTTCCTGCTGGTGTATTTGCTGGCCCTGGCTGCCGGTGTACTCAGCCATGTGCCGGGTGGCGTGGGCGTGTTCGAGGCAATTCTGCTGGCCGCGTTTGCCGACAAACTCGGCGCCGCGCCATTGGCCGCCGCCCTGCTGTTGTACCGGATGATCTACGTGGTTCTGCCGCTGCTGATCGCCTGTATCTTCCTGTTGGTCAACGAAGCCCAGCGCCTGTTCCAGACCCAGCAAAGCCTGCGAGTTGCTTCGGGCCTGGCGGCGCCGGTGCTGGCCGTACTGGTTTTTTTGTCCGGCGTGGTCCTGCTGTTTTCCGGCGCCACGCCGGAAATCGACTCACGCCTGGAAAACATCGGCTTCCTGATTCCCCACCGCCTGATTGATGCCTCGCACTTCGGTGCCAGCCTGATCGGCGTGTTGTGCCTGCTGCTCGCCCAAGGCCTGCGTCGACGTTTGTCGGCGGCCTGGATGCTGACCATGGTGCTGCTGCTGACCGGCGCCCTGCTCTCGCTGCTCAAAGGCTTCGACTGGGAAGAAGCCAGCCTGATGATCATGACGGCGGTGCTGCTGGCGATCTTCCGTCGCTCGTTTTACCGCGCCAGCCGCCTGACTGAGCTGCCGTTCTCGCCGCTGTACCTGGTGGCCAGTGTCTGTGTGCTGGGCGCCTCGATCTGGCTGCTGCTGTTTGCCTATCAAGACGTGCCGTACAGCCATCAGCTGTGGTGGCAGTTCACCCTGGACGCCAACGCTCCACGGGGCCTGCGTTCATTGCTGGGTGCGGCGGTGTTGCTGGTGATCGTGTCGTTGACCTGGCTGTTGCGCACTGCGCGCCCGGTCATTCACTTGCCGACACCGGATGAGCTGGAGCGCGCCACCAAGATCCTGATGGCCTCCTCGCAACCCGACGGCGGCCTGGCGCTGACCGGCGACAAGGCGTTGCTGTTCCACCCCAACGATGAAGCCTTCCTGATGTACGCCCGTCGCGGGCGCAGCCTGGTGGCCCTGTACGACCCGATCGGCCCGACTCAGCCCCGCGCGGAGATGATCTGGCAGTTCCGCGACCTGTGCGATATCCATCACGCGCGCCCAGTGTTCTATCAAGTACGCGCCGAGAACCTGCCGTACTACATGGACATTGGCCTCACCGCGATCAAGCTGGGCGAAGAAGCCCGCGTCGACCTCAAACGCTTTGACCTGGAAGCCAAGGGCAAAGAGATGAAGGACCTGCGCTACACCTGGAACCGTGGCACCCGGGACGGCCTGTCCCTGGAGATCTGCGACCCGGGCCAGGCGCCGATGGATGAGCTCAAAGTCATTTCCGATGCGTGGCTGACCGGCAAGAACGTGCGGGAAAAGGGCTTCTCCCTCGGACGTTTCAGTGACGACTACCTCAAGCACTTTCGCATCGCGATCATTCGCTTCGAAGGGCGCCCGGTAGCCTTCGCCAACCTGCTCGAGACCTACAACCATGACCTGGCCAGTCTCGACCTGATGCGTGCGCACCCGGAGGCGCCGAAGCTGACCATGGAATTCATGATGGTTGGCCTGATTCAACATTATAAGAACCATGACTACGCCCGCTTCAGCCTCGGCATGGTGCCGTTGTCGGGCCTGCAACCGCGCCGTGGTGCGCCGCTGACCCAACGCCTGGGCTCGATGGTGTTCCGCCGCGGCGAGCAACTGTATAACTTCCAAGGTTTGCGCCGCTTCAAAGACAAGTTCCAGCCTGACTGGGAACCCCGTTATATGGCCGTGCCCGCAGGACTTGATCCGCTGGTGGCACTGGCCGATACCGCCGCCCTGATTGCGGGCGGCTTGACTGGATTGGTGAAACGCTGATGATTCGACGCTCCTGGCGGTATGTATTGGCCTTAGTAGTGCTGCTCGCGCTGATCGCGGCGGGTGGCTTTTGGTACTGGAACCGCCCTGCCCCGCAACCGATCCTGGAACAACTGCCCCAGGCCGACGGTTCGGTGATGACCCGTGTGACGCCTAACGGCTCGGCCAAGGCCCGCGTGGCCGTGGCTGTAATGGCCGATGAGACCTTGAGCGACAGCCAACTGATTGCCCTGAGCCAGGGCGGCTCGGCGCAAATCGTTCAAGTGATCCTGCCAAAAGATGACTGCAAGTTGCAGGAACAAGCCCTGCAAAGCGCCCTGGCCCAGCTTAAAGGCCCGGCGACGCTGGTCAGCGGCATCGGCCCTGGCGCCGCGCTCGCCTGGCGCTGGCTGGCCACACAGAACGACGACAAGGCCAACGCCATCTCCGTCGGCTTCGCCCTGGTTCAGGAAGGTTGCAAGGACCCACTGCCGAAGACCTCTGCCCATGGCAATTGGCTGGTGGCGTGGAACGATAACCCTGACGATGAAAGCGCCAGTTTCGTACGCGATACACCGCGCGCGACTACCAGCATCAGCGACTACGACATTCACTACCCACAAGTACTGAACAACGAACTGCGCAAGCAATTGGTCGGTTCGGACAACGGCGGCCTGGCAATTCCGGTGGTCGAAGTACCGGCTGGCCAAGCCAAGGACACCGTTACCTTGTTCCTCTCCGGTGATGGCGGCTGGCGTGACCTGGACCGCGATGTGGCCGGTGAAATGGCCAAGATCGGCTACCCGGTGGTCGGCATCGACACCCTGCGCTACTACTGGCAGCACAAGACCCCGGAACAAAGCGCCAAAGACCTCACCGAGCTGATGCAGCACTACCGCCAGAAGTGGGGCACCAAGCGCTTCGTACTGACCGGCTATTCGTTCGGCGCCGACGTACTGCCAGCGATCTACAACCGCATGCCGGAAAGCGAACAGCAGCGTGTCGACGCCATTATCCTGCTCGCATTCGCACGCACTGGCAGCTTTGAAATCGAAGTGGAAGGCTGGCTGGGCAATGCCGGCAAAGAGGCCGCCACTGGCCCGGAAATGGCCAAGCTGCCAGCCGATAAAGTGGTGTGCATCTACGGTGCTGAAGAAGTCAACGAGAGTGGTTGCACCGACACCACTGCCGTAGGCGAGGCTGTGAAGCTGCCGGGCGGGCATCACTTTGATGAGAACTACCCGGCGCTGGCTCAGCGCTTGGTGGATATCATTGTGAAGCACCAGGCTAAAGACAAAGCTGAGTAATCCAAGGCTGCCCACAAAGCTGAACGTGGGCACCTCTGTGGGAGCTGGCTTGCCTGCGATAGCATCACCTCGGTC
>NZ_VBVZ01000246.1 GCF_005863185.1 Pseudomonas edaphica | reverse complement strand
ACACCTGGCAACGCAACCGAGGGCGTATGGCACCCGTCACTTCGAATACCTCTGGCGGTGGCGCGTCTTTCATCAAATGCAGGTAATTGGCTTGCACATCCCCCGCCGGCCCCAGCAACACCACGTTCTGCACCGGCAGGCCAAGGCTACGCCGTTGCCACCAGGCGTTCGTGGCCACTTGCGAGGTGCGCAGGTACACCTGGCGGTTGAACAGCAGGATCTGCCATACCAACACCCGTACGGCCAACACCGCTCCCCAGCCCAAGGGCAGCAATGCACTCCAGAGCAACATCTCCAGGCGCGGCTGCTCTTTGGGCCAAAGCATCAACAGAAGCACCGATTGCACGCCGACGACCGATCCCAACACCAACCACCAGCGCCCCCAGCGCGGCTCGCCCGGCTCAGGATAATCGGGGTACTCGGGCGGGCGGTTCATGGTGCGACACTCATCGAACTCGCCGGCAAGGTACTCACCAACTGACAACCGCACTCACACCGATGCCCATCCAGCGCCACGGCCCTACCATCCATGGTCGAACCCGAAGCTCCCTGGGCAACCCGGGTCAAGCCGTGCAGGTTGCACCGCACCAGGTCACCCACGCAGGCCACCGGCTTACCGAACGCCAGGTAATGCCCTTCCAGGACTTCACCACCAAAGGGCCGCAACGGATCGCCCACCCGCACCAACGGCATCATGCGACCACCGCCTTGATCTGCTCGACCTGTTCGACCAGGCTGCCGGCCTTGCGCAACATGTCGCTGGTCTTGGCGATGCGCTGGCGGTAGTCATCCTGCGCGATCTGGCGCTTCTGCTCGGCCACCACCTTGCCGATATTGTCGGTGGGCTTGAGCAACTCCTCGGCGCCCGGCAAGAACGGCACCACCAGACCCGTGGCCCTGTCGATCACCTGATAACCAATGGCCGCCACACCGAGACCCGCTGCCAGCCCGCCGACTCCGCCCAGCCCGCCGGCGCGCTTGATGCCATAGACCGTGACCCCGGCGATCATCGCCACGCCCAATATCTGACCGGCCACCGCGACAGGGGAAAGGTCGCGACTGCTTTTGTTACCGAAATAGATCATGCGGTAGAAGAAGTAACCGGCCCACATTTCGCGGCTGTCCAACGTGTAGTGCATGAACCAGGCGCGGGAGTCGTGGATCTGGTCATCGAACAACGCCACCAGCAAGGCCGTATCCGGGTCGGTGCTGGGGGTGCCTTGGGTGTCACGGAACAACTGGTCGTGGCGAACCTTGCCCTCTTCGGCAATGCGGTCGTGGTCCCGGGTTTCATCATGCTGATTGAGCAAATAAACCGAATCACGCAGCACTACATCAAGGGCGATGCCTTTCCAATCAGTCTGGTTACGCTTTTGTCCCAGGTAATCGCTCTTGAACTCTGCGGCGGCCTGGCTGAGCTGAGTTTGGTCAAGCGTCGGCTCGTAGATACGGGGGCCTGGCAAAGCAGGGTTTTTCAATCGTTTAGCCGGCATGGCGGCCACTTCTTTTTCATAGTCTTTGAGCTCTTGGCTCGCTTTGTAGGCCGTGACCTCATCAGCGTTCTCAAAATACGTCTGGCGTTTGTAGCTGTCGTTATCACCTTGAAGGTCGTTGACGTAGCGGCCGATACGCCAGCCGGTAATCCAGTGCAACTGCTCGGCCAGGGTGTCTTCCACGGTGGTGTTGAGGCGGTAGGGCGTGTACTCCCAGGCGGGCGAGTTGACGGAAGTGTTGGCTGGGATGCCGGGCAGGGTTTTGCAGCGCCAAGCGTTGAAGCGTTCAACTACCGTTGAATGAACCTTAAATTCGGTGAACGTTGACTCCAACATAATTCGCCATGACTTCTCCGGCTGTAGAGTCTTCGGCAGCACCGCTTCTGGTACCAGAAAAGGCGCACCAATGGCGAAGGCGGCGGCATACATATCATGTAGGGCAATCTGCGAGATCAGTTCATTGCTACCACCACGGGCCTTGCCCTGCTCCTTTACCCTGTAACCACCGCCCACATCCGAATGCACGCCGGGGTACACCACTTCGTAGGTGTTGGCCGGGTAGCGACCATCTTCGTTACGGATCGAGTCCAAGGGAAAGCAGGTGCGTTGCTCACAGGCTGCGACAAAATGCTGGCAATGCTTGACCAGTTTCGGAAAACGCTCGGCATCCGGCAGCAACTGGCTGTCGTCAGCCCAGTCCATATGCCCATTGAAAAACGGCACCACACGGGCAATGCCCACCGAGGCCACTGTGTCCATTATTCCGAGGAACTCGACGCTGACGGGCAGCCCGGCCAAGCGTTGCACCGGGTTTGTCGCCCCAAGTGGGGTTTCAAACAATTGGCTTAGCCAAGTGACAAACGCCCGAGCTTCGGCGGCGCCACGGGAGAAGCCATATACGTAGAGCTTGACGCCTAACACTTCGGGCGCCGGTGGTTTTTTCGCCGCAGCGGCTTGTAGCGAACGGAATATCTCGCCCATTACCGCACGGCGTCTGCCTGCGCCTAAAGTACTGCCTAGTGGTCCGCGCCACGTGCTCATGGCCTCGACTTTTGCTTTGGCAAGTTCCCTGCCGATATCTTTTTTGTCGTTGAGCGCAAAAGACATAGCACCGGCTACCTGAACTAAGGCCCAATTGATGCGATCCTCGCCACCAGTGGCATATTTCAGTCCTTCCGTGCTGTAATCCAATTCGCCAATTTCGGGGAAAGGGGTACCGACGCCTGGCATGTAGTAAGAGAAGTAACCATTTGCTTTAGCTTTGGGACCCCGAATTGAAGCATGAAATAGCTTGGCAATATTACTGGGATTATTACTCTTAATATCGTCGTAGTCATTATTATTGGTGCCATCAAAAAACAAGCTGACGTGCAAACTTTGACAGCACTTAGAATGCTGTTTCTGCCCTTTAATATTGACCTTTTGGCGCTCATTATTCTCTTCTAAGATTTGCAAATTATAGTTGGCGCCTACCTTCTTAATATCGGAAGGCAAACGGCCACTCACAGGAAAAATCGGCGGTGCCCAGACGTTTTCCTCGGAGCCACGTTTCACTTCGGACATACGGCAGGCTCCTTCATTTCAAGTGGTTCTTTAATAGGATTGTGGGGTGAACCATAACCCCAGCAAGACGTGGTGACTTTAATTTGATTGCAAACCAGAAAATGTACTTTTAATCCACAGGAGTCTGTACCTGTCCACTCTGGAATATCCACCGTGGCGCTGTGGCGTTGGTAGTTGGCTTTGTGTTTCGCTTGGGCGGCCCAGTATCCTTTCTCATCGGCTGGCCATTTTGAATATGCATAAGGATTAGGATCAGCTTCCCATTCGACATTCGCCTTTAATCCAGGGCGCCATTTAACTGGTAATACAATACAACACGACGCACCTCCCCCCCCATCTGCTCCATATCCATTAACCGACATCCAGTTAATACCCTTCAAAGTATGGTTGATCGCCTCTATGTTGCCTCCTGCCATTTCGTTTTCCGCCGAAGAACAACCAAACAACATAAGCCCCAAGAACCCCAACAGCCCTCGGGTAATTTGTCTTCTCATCATCTTATTCATACATCGCAACTCCCTTACTTATTCTCAAGCAGCATGAAAAAACCGCCCAACATGAGCATCTTTTTCATATGGCCTAATACGATTAATCCGCACCAACGGCATCATGCGAGCACCGCCTTGATCTGCTCGACCTGTTCGACCAGGCTGCCGGCCTTGCGCAACATGTCGCTGGTCTTGGCGATGCGCTGGCGGTAGTCATCCTGCGCGATCTGACGCTTCTGCTCGGCCACCACCTTGCCGATATTGTCGGTGGGCTTGAGCAACTCCTCGGCGCCCGGCAAGAACGGCACCACCAGACCCGTGGCCCTGTCGATCACCTGATAACCAATGGCCGCCACACCGAGACCCGCTGCCAGCCCGCCGACTCCGCCCAGCCCGCCGGCGCGCTTGATGCCATAGACCGTGACCCCGGCGATCATCGCCACGCCCAATATCTGACCGGCCACCGCGACAGGGGAAAGGTCGCGACTGCTTTTGTTACCGAAATAGATCATGCGGTAGAAGAAGTAACCGGCCCACATTTCGCGGCTGTCCAACGTGTAGTGCATGAACCAGGCGCGGGAGTCGTGGATCTGGTCATCGAACAACGCCACCAGCAAGGCCGTATCCGGGTCGGTGCTGGGGGTGCCTTGGGTGTCACGGAACAACTGGTCGTGGCGAACCTTGCCCTCTTCGGCAATGCGGTCGTGGTCCCGGGTTTCATCATGCTGATTGAGCAAATAAACCGAATCACGCAGCACTACATCAAGGGCGATGCCTTTCCAATCAGTCTGGTTACGCTTTTGTCCCAGGTAATCGCTCTTGAACTCTGCGGCGGCCTGGCTGAGCTGAGTTTGGTCAAGCGTCGGCTCGTAGATACGGGGGCCTGGCAAAGCAGGGTTTTTCAATCGTTTAGCCGGCATGGCGGCCACTTCTTTTTCATAGTCTTTGAGCTCTTGGCTCGCTTTGTAGGCCGTGACCTCATCAGCGTTCTCAAAATACGTCTGGCGTTTGTAGCTGTCGTTATCACCTTGAAGGTCGTTGACGTAGCGGCCGATACGCCAGCCGGTAATCCAGTGCAACTGCTCGGCCAGGGTGTCTTCCACGGTGGTGTTGAGGCGGTAGGGCGTGTACTCCCAGGCGGGCGAGTTGACGGAAGTGTTGGCTGGGATGCCGGGCAGGGTTTTGCAGCGCCAAGCGTTGAAGCGTTCAACTACCGTTGAATGAACCTTAAATTCGGTGAACGTTGACTCCAACATAATTCGCCATGACTTCTCCGGCTGCAGTGTTTTCGGCAACGCCGCTTCCGGCACCCGAAAAGGCGCACCAATGGCGAAGGCGGCGGCATACATATCATGTAGGGCAATCTGCGAGATCAGTTCATTGCTACCACCACGGGCCTTGCCCTGCTCCTTTACCCTGTAACCACCGCCCACATCCGAATGCACGCCGGGGTACACTACTTCGTAGGTGTTGGCCGGGTAGCGACCATCTTCGTTACGGATTGAGTCCAAGGGAAAGCAGGTACGTTGCTCACAGGCTGCGACAAAATGCTGGCAATGCTTGACCAGTTTCGGAAAACGCTCGGCATCCGGCAGCAACTGGCTGTCGTCAGCCCAGTCCATATGCCCATTGAAAAACGGCACCACACGGGCAATGCCCACCGAGGCCACTGTGTCCATTATTCCCAGAAATTCGACGCTGACGGGCAGCCCGGCCAAGCGTTGCACCGGTTTTTCCGCCCCAGGTGGGGTTTCAAACAATTGGCTTAGCCAAGTGACAAACGCCCGGGCTTCGGCGGCGCCACGGGAGAAGCCATATACGTAGAGCTTGACGCCTAACACTTCGGGCGCCGGTGGTTTTTTCGCCGCAGCGGCTTGTAGCGAGCGGAATAACTCGCCCATTACAGCGCGACGTCTGCCTGCGCCGAAGGCACTGGCTAGCGGTACCGGCAACGTCCTCATGGCTTCGACTTTTGCTTTGGCAAGCTCCCTGCCGATATCTTTTTTGTCGTTGAGCGCAAAAGACATAGCACGGGCAACCTGAACTAAAGCCCAATTGATGCGGTCTTCGCCACCGGTGGCGTATCTCAGCCCCCCGTCGGTATAATCTAATTCGCCAACTTCTGGGAAAGGGGTTCCTACACCAGGCATATAATAAGAGAAGTAACCACTCTCTTCTGCTGTACCACCTCTTAACGACGCATGAAATAGCTTAGCGATATTACTAGGGTTGTTTTTTGGAGTGTCGTCATTATCATTATTATTAGTACCATCAAAAAACAGGCTTATATGCAAGCTTTGACAGCATTTCGAATGCTGGCCCTGCCCCTTAGCATTGAATTTATTTCGCTCGTTATTCTCTTCAAAAATTTGCAACTCATAATTGTCGGTCACCTTCTTAATATCGGAGGGCAAACGGCCACACACAGGAAAACTCGGCGGTGCCCAGACGTTTTCATTGGTGTCACATTTCACTTTGGACATACGGCAGGCTCCGTCATTTCCATAGGTTCTTTAATCGGGTTGTGAGGTGACCCAGCTCCCCAGCAAGACGTAGTGACTTTTATTTGACTGCAGACCAAAAAATGTACCTTTAAGTCACACGACTCTGTTCCTGGCCATTCAGGAATATCCACTGTGGCACTGTGGCGTTGGTAGTTGACTTTGTGTTTAATCATAAACTCTCTAAACTCATCCGTTCCCAACGGGGGCGCGGAGGCGAAAGGATCCGGATCGACTTCCCATTCGACATTCGCCTTTAAACCAGGACGCCATTTTACCGGCATATTGATACAACATGACCGCCCTCCGCCTCCGTCAGCCCTATATCCGTTAACTGAAAGCCAGTTAATGCCTTTCAAGGTATGATTCACCGCTTGTATATTACCTGCGGCCATCTCATTCTCCGCTGAAGTACAGCCAAGCAATGTCAGTCCCAGAAAACCTAGAAGCCCTTGTATCAAAATTCTTCTCACAATTTTCTTCATACGTCGCAACTCCATTAAGTAAATCAAGCAGCGCTAAACTGCCACTGGCTACCTGCTCGCGACCAACTTCATGAGTGCTTCCAAACCAGCAAACCAAAAGGCCGAAGCAGAAAACACTCTTTCAAAACTCCTTTATTCCCTGGCAGAACCCCACATCAACATTCCGCAACTTTAATTCCGGCTCATCTTTTACCTTCCCATCAAGACAGTACTTGCCTCGAAGATATGCATTGAGCTTTCGATCTTCGATGAGTTTACTTTTATGATCGCTATACAACATCAGCGTATCGACAGCCAAATCGACCGGCATACTGACTAGCGTAATGAATGGGCAAACAATACTTAGATAACAAAGCGTCGGTATGGGATCGTAAGAGCCCTGTCCCTCTAGCGTAAGCAGGTTCCAGTCGTATTTCACACCGGGATAATAATCTGAGTCATGATATATTTTCGATGACGTACCACGCTCAACTAAAGTTCCACAACCGGCAGTCATAGTTACGAGACCAAACACTGTAAGTGCAAACAGCCGTTTAAGCACACCCGCCTTAAACCGCCACGAATAATTTCCTCTCGCGATTTCGCCCCACGGCTCCCTTTCGTTGAGGCTCATAATTTCTGCCTTACATATTCGGTCAGGTCACCAAAATAATTTTCCTGGCTGGCCTGCACGACAAATGCATACAACCGGGCGAAGCGCAGTTCCTGGTTTTTTTCCAAGTGGTCAAAATTACCTCCATCCAGCAGTCTCTGTGCATCAGAGATACAACCAATCAGGCTGCATTGCTGATCACTCAGCTCTAGGCAGCCATTGACGTTGGGGCTGTTTTGCTGGGTTTGATCGATGCCTTGCAACCACTGCGGCTGATTATCTCGATCCAGCCAGCCCCAATAGCACGCTACCCGCAGGTACTCGGATAGCTGCTCGCTGCTGAGTATCGAAGACACCAGCAATGGAAAAACTCGCGGGTCGTAGTAACGCAACAAGCCGCTTTGCCCACCCCATGTCATTTGCGACAGCAACTGCAGGGCGCGGCTCAATGCGTCAAAAGGCAATGGCGAGACAAGCACCAGCAAGCGAGCATCGGCTGCACAGTGCGTCATCAGTTCTTCCAGCCAGGCTTTATGCTGCCAATGCGTGAGGTCCAGGCGCATCAGCAGCGGGGCCTGCTCCAACAGGTTCTCCTCGGGCATGCCGGTGAACAAAGAGAACCATGGGATCTGTGGTCGCAATGTCTGCAGCGCAGGCACTGCACAGTTATCCCAGGCGGTTTGGTCGAGCAATAGATCAACTTGGTGGATACCGACGTTGGCACATACCTGCTCGATCTGTTCTTGCCATTCTGTTGCGGTTGCCATGTATGCCCCTCTCTGATCAACCTTGGCGCATCACTAAGCCGAGGGCTTTTTTCCGGGCCTTTTCAAGGCACTCCTCACACACCGACTGCGGCAACTCAGGCATCGGGAAACTCTGGCTGGTGGTGGTTTCCCACACATGCTGCCCCTTCAGGTTGAGCATGCCGGGGGTATGGATATCGATGGTGCCGGCGGGGTTGATACGGATGTATCCGCCGCCACAGCCCAGGGTGATGCCGTTTTTCGCGGTCAGTTGCAGGTGCCCCTGCACCGATTGCACGGTGATGTTTTGCTGGGCGATCAGGTTCAGCAAATCGCCGTGGGACTCGATTTCCAACGGGCCTTTGCCCGAGACCAGGCGCAAGCCTTCCTGTTGGGCCAGCAGTGAGATGGCCTGGTTGGCCTGGATAGACAGGCGTTGAGCGGCAGCCAGGTTGATTTCATCGTTGCTTTGCACGTACAGCGCTTCACCGCTTTTGAGCAGCAGGCTGGCGGGGGTTACCGCGCCGATGCCTTTGGGGGCGCTGAGCAGGATGGCCGGGGCAGTCAGGTCTTTGGCGTCTTTTTGCAACTGTTGCAGGCCATCGATGGCGGGCTCGCGGCTGTGGTGGGCGCGGGCGATTTCCTGCCAGTCGGCGATTTGTTGTTTTGCGCCCTGGACCTGGCTGGTGGCCGGTTGCATGGCCAGGACATCACCCTGCGCCTGGCCTTGCTCATCGGCACTGATAAACAACCC
>NZ_VBVZ01000245.1 GCF_005863185.1 Pseudomonas edaphica | reverse complement strand
GCGTAGATATCGCGGGTGCATGACGCCAGGCTCGGCAAGGCTGCGAGGTTGCGGTAACTCGGGTCGATCAGGTCCATCACCAGGGCTGCCTGGTCCTCCGGGTGGCCGACCACGCGCCCCTCCACCTTGATCAGATTCGGGTGCAGCCCGGCGGCGATGCAGGCCTGCATTTCATGCAGCGGCGAGCCGTCGCTGGTGATCGTGCCTTTGTAGAGTTTGACCGCGACCGGCAACGCTGGCGGCTTCCACAACGCCTTGCGGATGATCCCCGAAGCGCCTTCGCCCAACACCTCGCCCAGTTCCAGTTCAGCCCAAGGGATATTCGGCGTTGCATCATCGCTCGCCACTTCAACGGCGATTTCCACCGGGTTACCGGCATAGGCCAGCCAGGTCAGGCTCGGCAGCGTCAGCAGCCATGGCGGCAGTTGGGTGAAGCGGTTGGAGGCGATACGCAGCAGCTCGAGGTTTTTGCAGTTGAGCAGACTATGCGGCAGGTCCGTCAGGTGGTTGCCGGCCAGCATCAGCTTTTGCAGGAGTGGGCGCTCGCCCAGCTCGCCGGGTAACTGGCTGATGCAGTTGTCGGTGAGGATCAGCCAGCGTAACTGTGGTGGCAGCGCGGCGGCGGGTACGTGGCTGATCTGGTTGGCTTTAAAGCCGATCATGCTCAGGTTGGCGCACTGGCCCAGGCAGGCGGGCAGCTCAGTGAAGGCGTTGTCCGAGCAGAACAGCACGCGCAGGTGCGCCAGCCGATACAGGTCGTCGGGCAGGTTGCTCAGGGCGTTGCCGGTGAGGTTGAGGATTTCCAGGCTGTCGGCCAGCTCGAAGATTTCCGGCGGAAATTCGGTCAGCCCGCAAGACAGGTCCAGGCGTTTGATACCGGCCAATTGGCCAGCCTTGAGTTGGGCGAGGGTATTCATGAACGGCGCGGTCACTCGGCAAGGTGGGCGTGAAAGGCGCTCATGATACCGGGTCGGGCGCGGGTTGCGGGCACACCGTTTGTAATTGGTTCAGCCGGCTCGCGGTGCGGGCAAGGTCGATGGCCTGGCCTTCCAGGGCACGCGCCAGGGGTTGCTGGCCGATCAGGGTCAGGCGTTTGTCCTGGTCGTAGAGCACGTCCACCAGGTTGATAAAACGCTGTTGCACGGCGATCGGGCAGTCAGCCAGGGAGGGCAGGCCGTCGATGACCCAGTGGTCGAAATCCTCGCACAGCAACAGGTAATCCATCACGGCGGTGAGCTGTTCACACAGGTCGTTGAAGGTGAACACGATGCTGCGCGCCTGATGGCTGCGGCAGAGCAATCGGCGGTTGCCGACCTTCAGGGTTTGCGCCGCGCCAGGTGTGGCGGGCAGCCCGAGGACTTCGCGCTGGGCGGCGCTACCGGGCCATACATACTGGCCGCCGGTGAAACGCTGTTCGGCATGGGCCTGGGGCAAGCTGCGAAAATCCTCGGGCGAGCTGACTTCCAGCACCTGCATGCGCGTGGCGATCAAGTCGATCACCGGCTTGAAGCGCTGGTGGTACAGCGGGTTGGGCAGCAGGCCGTCGGGGGCGTAGTTTGAGGTCACCAGCACCAGCACGCCACGCTGGAACAAGGCCTGGAACAGGCGGCTGATGAGCATGGCATCGCCGATATCGTGGACGTGGAATTCGTCGAAACACAGCACCCGGCAATCGGCCAGCAGCTCGTCCAACGTCACGCCCAGGGCGTCGTCCTGTTCGCGGTGCTGGAACATGCCTTGGTGCAGGCGGGTGAAAAATGCATGGAAGTGCACGCGTTGCTTTTGTGCAATCGGCAGCGCCTGGAAGAACCCATCGAGCAGCCAGCTTTTGCCACGCCCCACTGGGCCGTGCAGGTACAGGCTGCGCGTCGGCTGGCCGGCGAGCAGGTGCCGGGTTTCGCGGGCGAGGGCGGTAATTGCCTGGGTTTGGCCGGCGCTGAGGGTATAGCCCTGGTCTCGGGCCTTGTTTTCAAAGAACGCCGGGATAGGCGAGGCGCCTGTCAGCGCGTTTTTTTTACCCAGCAGACGCTGAATCAGGGAAAACACAACCAATGCACGTCACTCTGTATGTCGGTGGTTGCCCACTTTAGGGCGCTCGCGTCGATTTGACCAATACAGAACGGCGCCCCCCGCTATCTCGAAAAGGCATGTAACGCCCGCCACCCGGCCCAGACTGGCAGTTTCGCCCTTTGAGGCTAACCTCTTACAGAGCAATCACCCCTGTACAAGGATTTGGGGCCGTGAAGGGACGAGGCGTTTTGGCAGTCATGGGCACGATGCTCTGCAGCACGGTTTACGCTGCGCAACTCCAGGTGGAGGTGCGCATCGACGTGCAACGGGGCTGCCAGTTGGTGGGCACTACCCGCAGTGCGGGCATCGAGCAACTTGGCGTATTGGATTTTGGCAGCGGCCCGCGTCTGGATGACCCGGCCGGGCCTCTGAGTGCGGCGCTTATCAGCCAGCGCCAACCGCGCCTGGAGTGCAACCCCGACACCCCTTACCAACTGCGCGTTGACGGCGGCCTGCATGGCGGCAGCGGCGAAGTGCGCTACCTGAGTGCTGCGACGCCCTCGAGCAAACCGATTCCCTATCGTATCTATGCCGATGCCGCGCGGCGTATCGCCTTGCCGGTCAATGAACCGCTGAGCGGGCGTGTGCCCGACTCCGGCAGTGTCGACCTGCCGCTGTATGGGCGCATTGAGCCGCTCAAGGACATCCCGGCGGTCGGTCGCTACACCGACCTGCTCAAGGTCACCGTCACATGGTAAGCCGCAGCTTGGCCCTGGCGGCCATGGGCGGCCTGTTGCTGCTGGCCGATGACGCCCAAGCGGCGGTCGCCGGGCAGATCCACGCTCGGCTGGTCATCACCGCCAGTTGCCAGGTGAGCAAAGACATCGAGAGCGCGCCGGTGAGCCCCGCCGGCGGTAGTGCGCTACTGGATTTCGGCACCCAGGGGCCTACATGGAGCCACCCGTTGGGTGCGGGTGTTACCGATGGCAGCAAGGCGCCGCTGTCGGTGTCCTGCAACCCCTCGGTGGTCAGCAGCTTCACCGTGACCATCGACGGCGGCGCCCATGGTGATGGCACCACAAGGCGCCTGAGTAACGGGCGCCAGACCATTCCCTATCAACTGTCGGCTGACTCGCTCGGCCGGCGCAGCTACAGCATTGGCGAGCAACGCAATTTCGTCGTGACCAAGGGCACACAAGTACCGATCCCGGTATTCGGCTCGGTGGTGGCGAATACCAGGGCCTTACCGGCCGGCATCTACACAGACACCCTGACGGTGACTCTGGATTGGTAAACGATGAGGATGGACATCATGCATGCACTTATAGCAAAGGCGGTTTTTCCATTGATGGCGTTGGCGTGGGTGTCGGGCGCACAGGCGGCGACGGTGGCCGGTACGGTCAGCGCCACCCTGGTGCTCACCAGCAGCTGCCAGGTCAACGGCGCCGCAGCCACCGGCGGGATGAGCTTCGGTAACTTGAACTTCGGTACCGCCAACAGCCTGTTCACCGAAGCCGACGGCCAGGTGCTGGGCGGCGGTGGCGGGGCGTTGTCGATCCTGTGTTCGGCGGGTACTTCACCGACGTTGACGGTGTCTGCCGGTGCCCACGACGGCCAGTCCGTGGGCGGTGGTCGTGCGCTGTATGACGGGGTGGCCAATTACGTGCCGTATGACCTCTACACCGACAGCGGCCACTCGACGCTGCTGGCCATCGGCGGGGTGATCAACCTGGCGCCGAGCACTGGCGTGGCCCAGGCCGTGAATATCTACGGCAAGGCCAATGGCAAGGCGGGCTTACCGGCCGGTACTTACACCGACACGGTTAACGTGACCCTGACGTTCTAAGTGCCATGGGCCGGGCAGGGTGTGCGGCGTTGGCGGTGTGCATCGGCTGGGGAATGCCGCTGTCGCTGTTGGCGGTGACCAGCCAGTCGTTCCAGGTCAGCGCGACGATCACGCCAGGTTGCCTGGTGGTCGGCGGCGGTACCAATTACGGCAGCCTGGCGTTCGGCACCTATTCGGCGTTGGCCACCAGCACGGCGTCTGTCGCGCTGACGGGCGGCGTGACCCTGCAATGCACGCCGGGGGTGGCGCTGAGCATGAGTGTCGATGGCGGGTTGCATAACAACAGCGGACGGCGGATGCAGCTCAATAGCGGCACCGCCCAGGTGGTTTATCAGTTGTTTCGGGACGCGGCGTTCAGCCAGAGCCTGGGGATCAGCCAAAGCGTGAGCGTGGCCTACAGCGACGCCAACAACATCACCTTGCCGATTTATGGGCGAGTGCAATTACCGGGTAACCAGCCTGGGGGGACGTACAGCGACACGTTGCAGGTGCAGCTGTCGTGGTAAGGCGATCGGTATAAGGAGTGAGATCTATGTGTGCAGCTTCCCGGCACGGGTGGGCAGCGGGTTTGAGCGGGTTGTTGATGTTGGCGGCGGGGCAGGCCCAGGCGGCCAGCTCGGTGCTGATCTGGCCGATTGACCCGGTGCTGGAAGCCGATCAACAGGCCAGCGCGCTGTGGCTGGAGAACCGCGGCACCGAGACCGCCAACCTGCAGATCCGCGTGTTTGCCTGGACCCAGAGCGGTTTTGATGAGCAATACCAGAACCAGCGCGATGTGATTGGCAGCCCGCCGGTGGCGAAAATCGAGCCTGGGCAAAAGCAATTGGTGCGCCTGACCCGAACCAAAGAAGTGCCGCCCGGCCAGGAGCTGGCCTATCGCATCATCATCGATGAGATCCCTTCGGCCACACCACCGCCGGCTCCGGCGGATGGCAAGACCGCCGCTGCTATCCGCTTCCAGATGCGTTATTCGGTGCCATTGTTTGCCTACGGTCCAGGCCTGTGGAGCAAGGTCGACGGCACCCGTGACCGTGACCCGAAAACCGCCGGCAAGCCGGATTTAAGCTGGAAAAAAGTCACCGTGGGCGGGCGCAACTACGTCGAGATGCGCAACCAGGGCGCCGTGCATGCGCGCCTCACCGATGCCACCTTCAAGCAGGGCGGCCAGCCGCGGCCCTTGGTAGAGGGCTTGATGGGCTATGTGCTGCCGGGCGCGACCATGCGCTGGCCGGTGCCGGATGGTTTGCCGGCCGATCAGCCGCTGCAGGTGCGCATCAATGGGGCAACGCAAGTGGAGAATCTCGTGCCAGGACGCTAACTCAGTGTGGCAGGGCATGGAGTAGGCCCTGGTGTTAACAACGGATGGAGATGTCCATTGATGGGCACAAAGCCTTGGTGAGCCAGGATCGGGCTCGATGTCTATGGCGATCGGTGTGGGTGGTGGGCGGCTTGTCTGGCTGGGTGCTGGCGCCGCCGGGCTTCGCTGCGCCGTTGCCGCCCCCGCCCAGCAGTATGGAGGCTGTTGCCGATGCGCAGTTGTTCCTGGAACTGGTGGTCAACCAGATGGACACCGGCCGTGTGGTCGCCGTCAATCAGCGTGCCGGGCAGTTGTTTTTGCCTGCGTCGGTGTTGCAGGAAGTCGGTGTGAAGCTGCCTGGTGCCGTGCCTGGCGAAGTCGCGCTGGAAAGCTTTCCTGGCCTGCACACCGATTACGACAGCCAGGGCCAGCGCCTGGTACTGAGCGTGCCGCCGGCCTGGCTGCCGGAGCAATTTATCGGCAGCCGCAACAACTACCCACGCACCCAGGCGCTGACCAGCTTCGGCGCGTTGCTCAACTATGACGCCTACCTGAACAACACGGACGATGCGGGCACCTACCTCGGTATCTTCAACGAAGTGCGGCTATTCGATACCTGGGGCACGTTGTCCAACACCGGCCAATACCGCACCACCATTGGCCGGGAAACCGCTGGCAGCTCGCTCGACAACGGCTATCGGCGCTATGACACCACCTGGCGGTTCTCCGACGATGAGCGCCTGTTGACCTATGAAGCCGGCGATGTGATCAGCGGCGCCTTGCCCTGGAGCACCTCGGTGCGCCTGGGCGGTGTGCAGCTGTCGCGGGACTTTGGCGTGCGCCCGGACCTGGTCACCTACCCGCTGCCGCAGTTTGCCGGGGAGGCGGCGGTGCCGTCTTCGGTGGACCTGTTTATCAATGGCTATAAATCCAGCAGTGCTGATCTGCAGCCGGGGCCGTACACCCTCACCAACGTGCCGTTTATCAACGGCGCCGGCGAGGCGGTGGTGGTCACCACCGATGCGCTGGGCCGGCAGGTGTCGACCACGGTGCCGTTCTATGTCACCAGTACCTTGCTGCAAAAGGGCTTGTCGGACTTCTCGGTGGCGGCGGGTAATTTGCGCCGCGACTACACCATACGGGACTTTGGCTATGGCCCTGGCGTGGCCAGCGGCACCTTTCGCTACGGCATCTCGGATGCATTTACCCTCGAAAGCCATGCCGAAGCCTCCAGTGACCTGTCCCTGGGCGGTGTCGGCGGCAACCTGCGGGTCGGTAACTTCGGCGTGCTCAATACCGCCGTCAGTCAAAGCCAGTACGACGGCAGGACCGGCCAGCAACTGAGCCTGGGCTACCAATACAGCAACCAGCGCTACAGCCTCTCGTATCAACGGGTCGAGCGCCGTGAGCAATACGCCGACTTGAGCCTGATCGACACGCCTTACGCCAGCCTCAGCAAGCGCAGCCAGCAGGCGACCTTGAGCCTGAACCTGAACAATTTTGGCAGCCTGGGCGTCGGCTATTTCGATGTGCAGGCGGCGGATGATTCGCGCACCCGCCTGGTGAACCTGACCTGGAGCAAGCCGTTGTGGCGCAACAGCAGTTTTTACCTGTCGGCCAACCATGAAGTGGGTGATAGCAGCTGGGCGGTGCAGGCGCAGGTGGTGGTGCCGTTCGACGTCTACGGCAGCCTCAGCGTGGGCACCGAGCGCAGTAAAACCGGCGCGAGCCAGCAGCGTGTCAACTACAGCCGAGCAGTGCCGGCCGAAGGCGGCGTGGGCTTCAACCTGGGTTACGCCAGCGGTGATGGGCCGGCTTATCGCCAGGCTGACCTGACCTGGCGCCTGCAGTCGGTGCAGTTGCAGGCCGGCGTGTACGGCAGCAGCGACGCGGAAACTCGGTGGGCGGACGCCAGTGGCTCGTTGGTGTGGATGGACAATCAAATGTTTGCCGCCAACCGCGTCAACGATGCGTTTGTGGTGGTAAGCACCGATGGGGTCAGTGGTGTACCGGTGCGCTACGAGAACCAGGTGGTGGGCGAAACCGACCGCAACGGGCACTTGCTGGTGCCGTGGACCAGTGCTTACTACCGCGCCAAATATGAGATCGACCCACTGAACCTGCCATCGAACGTGCAGGTGCCCAACGTCGAGCAACGGGTGGCCGTGCGCCGTGGCAGTGGCTACTTGCTGGAATTCCCGGTGCGCCAGGTGATCGCGGCGAGCATCACCTTGGTCGACGCCCAGCACCAGGACTTGCCACTGGGCAGCCAGGTGCGACACGAGCAAAGCGGCGCGCAGGCGGTGGTGGGGTGGGACGGCCTGGTGTACCTGGAGAACCTGGCCGCCCATAACACCTTGCAAGTCACCTTGGGTGACGGCCAGACCTGCCAGGCAATGTTCGAGCTGGATACCACCCAGGCCCAGGTGCCACTGATCGGGCCACTGGTGTGCCAATGACATAAGGAGTGTGCGTGTGCGGGTCAAGGAATGGCTGTTGCGGTGCCTGTTGCTGGCAAGCCTGGGCGTGTCGGCGCAGGTGCAGGCCGTGTGCTCGGTGGTGGCCAGCGTACCGGCCAGCTTTGGCACGACGGTGAGTTCGATGACCGTGCGCACCACCTCTCAGCCCAGTTCGACCACCAATGCCGGCTTCAGCTGCACGCCGGCGCTATTGTCGGTGTTGGCCTCCAATGACCATTTTTACGCGACCGTCAGTGGTTCGCCCCAAGGTGGCCTGGTGGGGCCGACCGGTGATGTCATCAACTATACGATCTATGCCAACAACACCACGGCGTTCCCGATGACACGCGGCACCGCGTTCGATTTTGGCGGCAGTGGCGGCATTGCCGCCTCCCTTGGCCTGGTGTTCGGGCCGGGCACCAAAGTCGTGCCGCTGTACTTCGCCACCACCCTTGGCAGCAACGTGGCGTCGGGGGTGTACAGCGAAACCCTGAGTATTTTCTGGAACTGGAACTATTGCTCGGGCATTGGTATTGCTGGGGCCTGTCTGGGCCGTGAGATCAACAACGGCACCACGACCTTGAACGTCAGCATGACGGTGGTCAACGACTGCCAGATCACCACGCCGCCGATTGCGTTCGGCAGTGCGCCGGTGGTCAGCGCCTTCGCCACCGTCAACGGCCAGGCCAGTGTGGCCTGCACCAAGGGCAGTGCCTACACCGTCGGCCTCAGTGATGGGCAGAACCCGGTGAGCGTGGGCGGACGGCGGCGGATGATTTCCGGCGGTAACTTCCTGGCCTACGACATCTTCATGAGTGCCGGCACCACGCGCTGGGGCAGTGTGGGCGCAGCACGGCGGGCCAGTTCCTCGGCCGAGATCAACCCCGGCAACGGCCTGGGCACCGGCAGCCAAGTGTTCAACTACAACGCCAAGATCTACACTGACCAAGCCACGCCGCCGGGCGGCACCTACATTGATAATGTGGTGCTGGATGTGGGCTTTTAACGCCGCGTCCGTTGAAGGTCCACGCGATCAAAATGTGGGAGCGGGCTTGCCCGCTCCCACAAAAGCCGGTCTTGATCCTCTAGAACTTGAGCAAGTGCGTAGC
>NZ_VBVZ01000244.1 GCF_005863185.1 Pseudomonas edaphica | reverse complement strand
GACCCACTGCCATCGCAGGCAAGCCAGCTCCCACATTGGAATGTGTTGGTTGCCGGGATGCCAAATCCCGATAAAACAAAAGGCCCACTACGACAGTAGTGGGCCTTTTTTTTTGCCTTAAAAAATCACGCCGGCTCTGGCGCCGCCCGCTGCTGTGTCTTCCCCTGGGCCTGTGCCCAGTTCTCCGGCAAGTTGATGTAATCCACCAACTCCCGCAACCGGCCCTGATCACGACCGTTGAAGTTGAACACCAGCCGCGTCAAATGGCTGAACCTTGGTTCATCATGTTCCTCGCCTGTGTAAGCAAGCTGCTGGAACTCTCCACTTAGCCGCAAGCTGGCAAACTCGCTCTGCAAGTGGGTCAGTGCACGATCACTGAGCGGATGATTCATGCGCACCACAAACTCACGCTTCAACCAACGCGTGGAGTGGAAGTTGGCATAGAACTGGTTGATCTCCGCCACCGCCTCTTCAGCGCTGTAGACCAGGCGGATCAGCTTGAGGTCGGTGGGCAGGATATAGCGATTGGCTTCCAACTGACTGCGAATGAAGTCCAGTGCGCCTTGCCAGAAACCACCGCCTGGGGCATCCAGCAGCACCACCGGCACCAGCGGGCTCTTGCCAGTCTGGATCAGGGTCAGCACTTCCAGCGCTTCATCCAGCGTGCCAAAACCGCCCGGGCACAGCACCAACGCGTCGGCTTCCTTGACGAAGAACAGCTTGCGGGTAAAGAAGAAGTGGAAAGACAGCAGGTTCTCGGTGCCATCAATGGTCGGGTTGGCGTGCTGTTCAAACGGCAGGTTGATGTTGAACCCCAGGCTGTGTTCCAGACCTGCGCCCTCGTGGGCAGCGGCCATGATGCCGCCGCCACCGCCGGTGATCACCATCAGGTCGGATTGCGCCAGCAGCGTGCCGACTTCCCTTGCCAAGGCGTACAGCGGGCTTTCGACCGGCGTGCGCGCCGAGCCAAACACCGTGACCTTGCGGCGGCCCTTGAACTGTTCCAGCACGCGGAAGGCGTTATCCAGCTCGCGGATCGCCTGCAGCGTGATTTTTGCATTCCAACGGTTGCGGTCATCCTTGGCCATGCGCAGCACGGTGAGGATCATATCGCGATAAAGGGGGATGTTCGGGCTGTTGGGAGCGACCAGCTGGAGTTGTGCGTCGACCTGCTGGGTGAGGTCAGCGCCGTTTGCTTCAAAATGACGGAGCAGGCGGTCATTCGGTTCGTAAGGCATTCAACTTCTCCTTCTTCACAGAACCTGGGCCATCGGCGAGAGATTCGTCCGCGGCCACGACACTGCGTGTGTCGCTGCACGCCTTAAGCGTTGCACGGTGTTCGCCAGGCGGCAAAACGGGCTCTGTATGTTCCTTGTGATTTGGAAACCTTTGCACTGCAAGTCGCAGGAGGGCAACCCTCTTTTGCCCTGAAAATGTTACAGAACGGCGTGAAAAACGCAGTAGATGGGCTGCCGGGATGGCTTGATCATGAGCCGAAAAACCCTTGGCTGGCAACCGCTTATTGGTCACTCATCAAGCAGTTTAGTTGGCGGCTGGCCAATGAGGCGAGGGAGGTGCGCGCCACCGGACAGCAGCGCGCGATGATCGAGCAACAGTTACTTTTTCTTTTTCGCCGCAGCGGGGGCCGGGCAATCGGCTTCCACGAACTTGACCGACGCTACCGGGCGGTTGGTCTTGTTCTCGGTGATCTCATAACGCATCACGGCGCCCTTGGCCATCAGCTCGCGATAGCCTTTGTTCAGGCATACGCTTTGACCCAGCTGGAAATACACAGCTTTGGGGTTTGCGCGCATCTGTTCGGCACGGTCAGGTAGCACACTGAGGTGATCAATCAGTTGCATGCCTTCAACGGTGTAGGCCACTTCCAGGGTCTTTGCATCGATTTCCCGGGGCAGGTCCTTGTTGCTCTCGGCCGCGACGCTCTGCAGTTTCCTGTTCATTTGGGCCTCCAGCAGCGACGCCGCGTGGGCGCCCATGGGCAGAACCAGCGCAAGGGCGACGGATGGGGCAACAAGGCGCAGCATGGAACGCAGCATGAAACTCTCCTGATTCGGTTACTGGTGCATAGACCAGCCACTGCGCTGTGCGTTCAGTGGCGCGCAATTATAGGGGACCGCTTGCCACTACAGCCAGGCGTATCGCTGGTAAACTGCGGCCACTTAAGCCTGATTCGAGTTTTGCCTGTGTCGATTGACCTCTGCTCGCGGTGCGCCCGATGAGCCACGCCGTCTCCCGCTTGCGTACCCAGCGCCTGGCGCGCGCCGTCCGGCCGTTTCTAAACCGTGGTTCGCGCGCCGAACGTTGCCCCGGTTGCCGGGTGATTCCCGAGTACTGCCTGTGCGCCTGGCGCCCAACAGTGCAGGCCCGCTCGGCCATGTGCCTGTTGATGCATGACGTGGAACCGATGAAACCCAGCAATACCGGCTGGCTGATCGCCGATGTGATCGATGACACCACCGCGTTCGCCTGGTCGCGCACAGAAGTGGACCCTGAGTTGCTGACCCTGTTTGCCGACCCGCAATGGCAACCGTATATCGTGTTTCCGGGCGAATTCGTTGCGCCTGAGCGAGTGTGCAGTGAGGTGAGGGTGCAAGACGGCAAGCGCCCGTTATTCATCCTGCTGGACGGCACCTGGAGCGAGGCGCGCAAGATGTTCCGCAAAAGCCCTTACCTGGAACACTTGCCGGTGTTGAGCCTGGCGCCCGAACAGCTGTCACGCTACAAGCTGCGCCGGTCCAAGCGCGATGATCATTTCTGTACCGCCGAGGTTGCGGCGCTGTGCCTGGAGCTGGCCGACGACCCAGCGGCCAGCGAAGTGCTGGACGCCTACCTCGATGTGTTCAGCACGCATTACCTGGCCGCTAAATTTCAATTGCCGCTGGACCCGGCGGACAGCGTGCACATGCGGCTCGCGCCCCATATCCCTACGGTATAACCAGACGACGTTTGCATGATGGCACCGTAAACCCGCAACCGGCTAAAATGCCCACGGGCGTAGTGCTTGACCCCCCAGGCTGCGCTGGGCATGCTGGGCGCCGATTGGGGCGTAACCGTGACTTTTCAGTGTCGTTTCAGGTGTTTTTGATGCTGAGTGTGCCCTGTGGCGATGGCTGCCTGGCTATTGCCTTGTGTACTGGCGAACCCTGAACCCATCAGGGCTCCCATAAAAAACAGGATCATTTAATCAATGGCCACATACGAAATCCTGATAGCCGATGACCATCCGCTGTTTCGCAGTGCGCTGCATCAGGCCGTTACCTTGGGCCTTGGCCCTGACGTGAGCCTGGTCGAAGTGGCCAGCATTGCCGAACTGGAAGCCCGCCTCAACGAAAAATCCGACTGGGACCTGGTGCTGCTCGACCTGAACATGCCGGGTGCCTATGGCTTCTCGGGATTGGTGCTCTTACGCGGGCAATACCCGCAGATCCCGGTAGTAATGGTTTCAGCCCAGGAAGAAGCCGACGTGGTGGTGCGCTCCAAGGAGTTTGGTGCCAGCGGTTTCATTCCCAAGTCCAGCTCTATGGAAGCGATCCAGAAAGCCGTGCGCACCGTGCTGGATGGCGACGTGTCATGGCCGCCGCAAGCGTTTGAAGAAATCAACGTGTCCGACGAAGCCAAAGCCGCCCGTGATGGCCTTGCCAGCCTGACGCCCCAGCAATTTCGGGTGCTGACCATGGTTTGCGAAGGCTTGTTGAACAAGCAGATTGCGTATGAGTTGAGTGTGTCGGAAGCGACCATCAAGGCCCACGTGACGGCGATCTTTCGCAAGCTCGGCGTGCGTACCCGCACTCAGGCGGCGCTGCTCTTGCAACAACTTGAGTCAATTTCGCAGCATTAAGCTGTACCCGATTCACGCTTTTTTGACTTTGCGTGATCTAGTTTCCCCACTTCTTTGGTTCAGTTGCCTACATCTATGTCGCCTTTCAAGGGTCAAACCGGTATCAAACGTATCTTCAACGCAGGGGGCTATTCCCTGGATGGCCTGCGCGCAGCTTTCACCGGCGAGGCGGCATTCCGTCAGTTGGTGTTGCTGAACGTGATCCTGATCCCGCTGAGCTTCTTCCTGCACGTCAGTCGGGTCGAGCGCGCCTTGCTCATCGCGGTCTGCCTGCTGGCCTTGATCGTTGAGTTGCTCAACTCGGCAGTGGAAGCGGCTATCGACCGGATTTCCCTCGACCGCCACCCGCTGTCGAAAAACGCCAAGGACATGGGCAGCGCCGCGCAATTCGTAGCGCTGACCATGATTACCCTGGTGTGGGCCGTGATCCTGATCTAAGCCTCAGGCAATGTTGGGCAGCACGATCTCGTCGCTGCGCTGAACCCCGGCGGTGAAGGCGCGGCACAGCTCCAGAAACTCGCGCATCGCCGAGGTCTGGTACTTCTGTTTATGCCAGATGAAGTAAAACTGCCGGGCCAGGTCCAGGTCCGGGGTTTCCACCGGCACCAAACTGCCACGGCGGAACGCATCGCGCAGGGCCAGCCGGGAAATACAGCCAATCCCCAACCCTGACTCCACTGCACGCTTGATCGCCTCGGTGTGTTCAAGCTCCAGGCGGATATTCAGCGCGCTACGGTGATGGCGCATGGCCTGGTCAAAGGTCAAGCGCGTGCCCGAGCCCTGTTCGCGCAGGATCCATGCTTCATGGGTCAGCTCTTCCATCGTCGCCACACCGCGCTTGGCCAAGTGATGCTGCGGCGCACAGAACACCACCAACTCATCCTCGACCCAGGTTTGTACCTCGATGTCCGGGTGGCTGCAGTCGCCTTCGATTAGACCCAGGTCAATTTCGTAATGCGCCACTTGGTGCACGATATTGGCAGTATTCTGCACATGCAGTTTCACCTGGCTCTCGGGGTGCTGCTGCATGAAGCTGCCGATCAGCAGGGTCGCCAGGTAATTGCCGATGGTCAGGGTGGCGCCGACCGCCAGGGAACCAAAGCCGGACTTGCCGTTGAGCAAGTCTTCGATCTCCTTGGCCTGGTCCAGCAGCGCAACGGCCTGCGGTAATAACTGATGGCCGAGAGCATTGAGGCTCAAGCGCTTGCCTGCGCGGTCGAATAATTGGCAGCTGGATTGACGCTCCAGCTCGGTGATTGAGGTGCTGGCGGCGGATTGAGATAAGGCCAGAAGGCCAGCAGCGCGTGAGACGCTTTCCTGCTGGGCGACGGCGACGAAGACTTGCAGTTGACGTAGAGTAAATCGCATATCGATATAACCGATAACCCTTATCTTAATAATCCAGTTAACAGATATTGTCGCCGCCATTAGAATGCTGTGCAATTGCGCATCTCATCTTTGGCGCAGACCCATTTCCAGGAGTTCCCCGTACATGAGCAACATGAACCACGAACGTGTCCTCAGTGTTCATCACTGGAACGACACGCTGTTCAGCTTCAAGTGCACCCGCGATCCGGGCTTGCGCTTCGAGAATGGTCAGTTCGTGATGATCGGCCTGCAACAGCCCAACGGCCGCCCACTCATGCGCGCGTACTCCATTGCCAGCCCAAACTGGGAAGAGCATCTGGAGTTCTTCAGCATCAAGGTGCCCGATGGTCCGCTGACTTCGCAATTGCAGCACTTGAAGGAAGGCGACGAGATCATCATCAGCAAAAAACCGACAGGCACCCTGGTGCTTGACGATTTGAAGCCGGGCAAACATCTGTACCTGCTCAGCACGGGTACCGGTCTGGCGCCGTTCATGAGCGTGATCCAGGACCCGGAAACCTACGAGCGCTTCGAAAAAGTGATCCTGTGCCACGGCGTGCGTTACGTCAATGAAGTCGCCTACCGCGAATTCATCACCGAGCACCTGCCGCAGAACGAATTCTTCGGCGAGGCGCTGCGTGACAAGTTGATCTACTACCCAACGGTGACCCGCGAGCCGTTCGAAAACGAAGGCCGCCTGACCGACCTGATGCGCAGCGGCAAGCTGTTCAGCGACATCGGCCTGCCGCCGATCAACCCCGAGGACGACCGCGCCATGCTGTGCGGCAGCCCGAGCATGTTGGACGAGACCAGCGAAGTGCTGAACAGCTTCGGCCTGAAAGTTTCGCCACGTATGCGTGAGCCGGGTGATTACCTGATCGAGCGCGCGTTCGTCGAGAAGTAAACACTGCTCAAAAAAATGTGGGAGCTGGCTTGTGTGGGAGCTGGCTTGCCTGCGAAAGCATCACCTCAGTTCAACTGAACGACCGAGGTGTCTGCATCGCAGGCAAGCCAGCTCCCACATGAGCAGCTCCCACAGTTGTTTCGGCGTTTACTTGGCCGGTACCACTTCCAGCACACAGATGACACCCGCCTCTGGATAGTGCCAACGCACATCCACATCCCAGAACTGCGCGCCGTACTCACGCTCAGGCCCTGGCGTCTGATACGCCGGCCGTGGGTCCTGGGCCAGACACTGCTCGATCAATGCCACCAGCGGCTCATCAAGGCGCTGCGCATGGCCTTGTGCCTGGTGCAGTGCCGTCTTCAGCCACTGCACGGGAATCAGCTGCGGCGCACTGCTGGCAATATCATTGGTGGCGGTGTCAATGATGTCCGCGTACGGCACGTACGGCTTGATATCCAGCACCGGCGTGCCGTCGAGCAAATCGATCCCGGAAACCCACAGGCGGCCCGGCTCGACCTTATCCAGCTTCACCACCGACTGGCCAATGCCATTGGGGCGATGAGTCGCGCGGGTTGCGAACACGCCCATGGAGGTATTGCCGCCCAGGCGTGGCGGCCGCACCTTGAGGCGCGGCTTGTCTTCCAGGGCCTGGTGGAACAGAAACAGCAGCCACACATGGCTGACCTGCTCCAGGCCCTGCACCGCCTCGCCCTGATCGAACGGCGCCACCAGCTCCAGCACGCCGCGTGCGGCCGGGGCCAGCTGCGGCTGGCGCGGGATGGCGAACTTCTCCTTGAAGCAGGAGCGCACGAAGCCGACGGGCGAGACCGAGTAGCTCATGGCTTACGCACGAACCCGCAGGGTCAGGCCCTTAAGGAAATTGCGCAGCAACTGGTCGCCACAGGTGCGGTAGTTGGTGTGGCCGAACTTGCGGAACAGTGCGCTCAACTCAGGCTTGGACACCGGGAACTCAGCAGCCTTGAGGATGGCGTGCATGTCGTCTTCCTTCAGTTCGAAGGCCACGCGCAGCTTCTTGAGGATGATGTTGTTGGTCACCGGGGTTTCGATCGGCTGCGGCGGACGGCTTTCGTCCTTGCCACGCTTGAAGATCACCAGGCCATCAAGGAAGTGCGCCATGACGTCGTCCGGGCAGAACACAAAACCTTCCTCCTCATCTTTCTTGAGGTAGGTCAGCAGGTCTTCCTTGGTGACGTCCATGCCGCCGAGCTTGATGATCTCGACCATCTTGTTGTCGCTGATGTCGAGCATGTAGCGCACGCTGCGCAATACGTCGTTGTGAATCATGGTGGGCAATCCTGGTATTCAACTGAGGGCACCGCGCAGAGTTGCCGGTGCCGGGAAAAGGGGAGCGGCTTAGAATTTCTCTTTGCCGGACAGGTAGCGCCATTGGCCGACCGGCACCTTGCCGATGGACACGCCGCCAATACGGATGCGGCGGATGGCGATGACTTTCAGGCCGACCGCTTCACAGAACAGGGCAATTACACCCGGCTGCGGGTTTTTCAGCGCAAACCGCAGGCGGTTTTCGTTCTGCCAGCTGGCTTTGACGGCCGGCAGCTCTTTGCCTTTGTAGGTCAAACCGTGGTTCAGGCGGTTGAGGCCATGGGCAACCATGTCACCCTCGACCTCAACCACGTATTCCTGCTCGATCTTGGCGGCATCGGCGGTCAACTTGCGCAGAATCTTCCAGTCCTGGGTGAACACCAGCAGGCCGCTGGCCTTGGCCTGCAGATCGGCGCTGGCGGTCAGGCGCAGGAAGTGGCCCTTGAGCGGGCGCTTGCTGAAACGGTGCTCTTCGGACAGCGTCTCGGCGCTGATCGAGGCCATTGCTGTTTCCACATCCACGCCCACCGGGGCGTGCAGCAGAATGGTCACCGGTTCCGGCACAGTGGCTTTAGCCTCTGGGTCCAGCTCGACCTTCTGGGTAGTGACCTTGAATTGCGGCTCGTCGATCACTTCACCGTCCACCGAGACCCAGCCGCCTTCGATAAACAGCTCAGCCTCCCGACGGGAGCAACCGACCAGTTCGATAAGGCGTTTGGAAAGGCGTATGGGGTCAGTCATGACAAGGGCCGTAGCAAAAGGGGGCGGCTATTGTACCTGTGTGGGCGCGGTTAATCCCGGACCCATTTCAGCGTAGTGGCTTTTTGTGGGCGCTGGCCTGTGTGGGAGTCGGGCTTGCCCGCGATGCAGACACCTCGGTCGTGCATTTGGAATCGAGGTGATGCCATCGCAGGCAAGCCAGCTCCCACACAAGCACGCTCCCACATTGGCGCTGTGTTGTGTCAGCCACTGCGCCGTTGCTGTTGGCGCAAGCGCATATGCAGCAACGGATACGGCTGGCCCAAGCCATCATGTTCCGCCCGTCCGACCACCTCGAAACCCTGCTTGAAGTAAAACCCCAGGGCCTGCGGGTTTTGCTCGTTGACGTCCAGCGCATCGGCATTCAGGTGCTCGATCGCATAACTCAGCAATTGCTGGCCCAAGCCCTGGCCACGGTGTTGCGGGTCGATAAACAGCATCTCGACCTTGCCCGCCGCCACCCCGGCAAACCCGGTAATGCGCTGGCGCGCGTCCTTGGAGCAGATCAGCATCACCGCGT
>NZ_VBVZ01000243.1 GCF_005863185.1 Pseudomonas edaphica | reverse complement strand
TGGCGATATCGGCGTGGGTGCGCGTGAAATCGGCTTCCTGTTTGGCCAGTACAAACGCCTGAGCAACCAGTTCACCTCAGTGCTGACCGGCAAAGGCATGGCCTACGGTGGCAGCCTGATCCGCCCTGAAGCCACCGGCTTTGGTTGCGTGTACTTCGCTGAAGAAATGCTCAAGCGCAACGGCCAGCGGGTGGAAGGCAAGCGCGTGGCCGTCTCCGGTTCCGGCAACGTCGCGCAATACGCAGCGCGCAAAGTCATGGACCTGGGCGGCAAGGTGGTTTCCCTCTCCGACTCCGAAGGCACCTTGTATGCCGAAAGCGGTTTGACCGAGGAGCAATGGTCGGCGCTGCTAGAGCTGAAAAACGTGCAACGTGGCCGCATCAGCGAACTGGCCGGGCGTTTTGGCCTGGAGTTCCGCAAAGGCAAAACGCCTTGGGAGTTGGCCTGCGACATCGCGCTGCCCTGCGCGACCCAGAACGAACTCGACGCCGACGCCGCCCGCACGCTGCTGCGCAACGGCTGTCTCTGCGTGGCCGAAGGCGCCAACATGCCGACCACCTTGGAGGCTGTGGATATCTTTATCGAGGCGGGCATTCTGTTCGCACCGGGCAAAGCCTCCAACGCCGGTGGCGTGGCCGTGAGTGGCCTGGAAATGTCGCAGAACGCCATGCGCCTGCTGTGGACCGCGGGCGAAGTCGACAGCAAATTGCACAACATCATGCAGTCGATCCACCATGCCTGCGTGCATTACGGCGAAGAAAACGGCCGGGTCAACTACGTGAAGGGCGCGAACATCGCGGGCTTTGTGAAAGTCGCTGATGCGATGCTGGCCCAAGGCATCGTCTAGGCCTCGGGTTCAACCCGCAGCACTTCGATCAACTGATCGCCGACGGGGCGCTTCCACAGTACTTCGTCGCCGACCTGGGCGCCCAGCAATGCGCGGCCCAGCGGTGAGCCCCAGTTGATCAGATGGGCGTGGGCGTCGGCCTGGTCTTCGCCGACCAGTTGAATGCGCTGCTGCTCGTCCTGCTCGTTGGCAAAGGTGACCCAACTGCCGATTTGCACCTTGTCGGTAGACGTCGCTGGTGGCATCACCTGGGCGCTTTGCACACGCTGGTTGAAGTAGCGCAAATCGCGCTCAAGGTCCGCCAGGCGTTGCTTATTGTCCTGGGCGGATTCGAGGCTGTATTCCTGCTGCAACTGCGCAACCTTGGCCTGCAACTGCGCTAACCCTTGCGCGGTGAGACGATTGGGCTGCTCACTCACCAGGCGCTCCACCGGCTGGTCGGCCTGGGCGGCGGCGTTGTCTTCATTTACAAAAGCTCGGCTCATGACGTTCTCCTTCCATGAAGGTTGGGCCATGTTCACCGCGCGATCGTTCCCACGCTCTGCGTGGGCATACAGCCCTGGACGCTCTGCGTCCGCTTTTCAGGAAAGCGACCTATTGCGTGCGATAGGCGCGGGCAGCGTCGCGATCCTTCTCCTGTTGCCAGGCGCGTTCACGGTCATCCCAGTGGTTGTCCTTGTAGTCGCGCAACTCCTCGTTCTCGCGCATGGCCTTGCACTGGCGAAAGCCATCTTCCCAGCCTTCGGCGTATTCACGGTCTTTGAGATAGCGCGGCACATTCTTGCGAAACTCCCCACTGATGACCCCAGCGGCCTGGCGACCACTGCTGCAACCGTCGTCAAAGCCATCGGCAAAGGCCGGAGGATAACCCTTGGCGATCAAATCCTGATGGGTGGACTGGCAACCCGACAACCACACTAGCGCACACAGCATTACCGCAGACCGCCACATGGCGTACTCCCTGGCCGCTTTACGGCTGATAGGGGAAGTCTAGTCAGGGATTTGTCGGGGAGGCGTGAAAGGGCGGTGAGAAAAGTGTTGAGTTAAAGGGGCAGGCCACGCTCTGCGCGGGAACGATCTAAAGACAGGCGCTGTCCTGTGGCGAGGGAGCTTGCTCCCGCTGGGGCGCGGAGCGGCCCCAAAAGATCGGGTCTGCTGCGCAGCCCAACGCAGGGCAAGCCTGCTCGCCACAAAGGGGGTTATGTCGTCTGGTCGGTCGTCAATGCGGCATGTTCAGCCAGCTCTTGCTGAATAAACGCCGCAATCATTGCGCGATACACCTGCTCAGTGACCTCAGGGTTGGCGCCCACCGCCTCGGATAAACCCCGCACTTTGGCGATCACCTGTTCAACCCGTTGTGGCGCCTTGACGCCATCGGCGTCTTTCTTAAAGCGCGCAGCCTGGGAAACGTAGTGGCCGCGCTCGGCCAGCAGGGTGACGATTTGTTGGTCGAGGCGGTCGATGTTTTCGCGGACTTGTTCAAGGGAGGTGCAGTTAACAGCCATGTTGATGGAACTCCTGATTGCGATGTGTCGGGATATGCACGGACCAAATGTGGGAGCGGGCGTGCTCGCGAAAGCGGTGAGTCAGTCAATGCATCATTACCTGGACGACCGCCATCGCGGGCAAGCCCGGCTCCCACCTTTGAACTGTGAACAGCGCAGAGCTCAAGTCAGGCGCCAAAAAGTGTGGGAGCTGGCTTGCCTGTGATGGCGGTATGTCAGCTAAAAATCAACAACTGACACTCCGCCATTGATCGTTCCCACGCTCTGCGTGGGAGCGATCTGGTGTGGTTAGTAGTGATACCACTTCACTTCAAGCATCACTTCATTCACGGGCGTCGACAAATGGCTGTACTCACGCTGGGCACTCAACCGCAGGCCCAGGTTGCGCGACAACTCCCACTGCTGGTTAAGGCTGATACTGCGCCGCACTTCGCCATTGGTGAAGAAATCACCCTTGGCCTCAAGGCTCAGATTCCCCAGCGGGTTTTTCCACAGCACGCCGGTGTTGAACCCGGCAGCCGGTGAGATGGCTTCGCTGAAGTCGTTGTTATGTTCCACACGCACGGTGCCGAGGGCAAAACCCAGCATGTCGTCGGTGAGTTGCCAGGTACCGCCGGCGCCGCCGTTGACGTGGGCGACGAGGGTTTCGTCGTCGTGCTTGCCTGGCACGCGCTCCAGGCCGCCGGTCACTTGCCAGGACCACGGTTGCAACAGCGCGTTGCGCGGGGTCAGGGAGCGGATGGTGGCCAGGTCGAGTTGCTGCAGCTGCCAGTGGTTGCCTTCGTACTGGCGCAGTTTCATTTGCAGGATTTCGATCTGCGCGCCCAGCGGGAAGCCTTCGGCGTTGTCGTTGAGGTCGTGGTAGGCCATGCGCAGGCCGTATTCGCCAAAGGTTTTGTTGCCTCGGGTGCCGATGCCGGCCTGCCAGGTGCGCGACTCGTGGCCGTCTTCGGGCAGGCCGGGGCGTTCGATTTTAAGGTCGGGCGCCGGGTTCTGGTTGATCGCGCGCAGCAGTTCGAAGCTGCGTTGCGAGCGTTCTGTGTCGCGTTCCAGGCCATTGGCGCGGTAGCGACCGAGGCGATAGGCGGCGTCGATAATCAGCGCCTGACGTTCGCGGGGCAGGGCTTTGAAGGCCGGTTCCTGCAATTGCTTCTGGTCATCGCTGATTTTCAGCACCCATTGCTGCTCGTCGCTATCCAGTGGCTTGGCGCGTTCCAGCAACTCGCGTTCACGGGACGGACGGTAGTCGATCTTCTCCACCAGACCCGCTTCTTTGACGGCCTTGACGGTGTCGGTGGGGATCGCCGTGAGCGGGAATTGCTCGGTCAGGCGCAGGCTCGGGCGCGCCACTTGCAGCAGCTCCAGCAGGCGATAGGAGCAGTTTTCATCAAAGAAGAAGTAGTCGAACTGGATCTGCTTGAGCTCCCACACGTGCTCGACCATGCGCTTGGTCTCGACTTCGGTGAGGTTCAGGCGGTATTCCCATAGGTCGCGGTTCTCGAGGCTACGGTACTCCGAGAGTTTTTCCTGGTACGGCACCAGCGCGAACAGGCCGGGGTAGCCGCCCATCAGGCCTT
This sequence comes from Pseudomonas edaphica, assembly GCF_005863185.1. GTDB lineage: Bacteria > Pseudomonadota > Gammaproteobacteria > Pseudomonadales > Pseudomonadaceae > Aquipseudomonas > Aquipseudomonas edaphica. The sequence goes on along the minus strand of NZ_VBVZ01000243.1, from coordinate 4,852 downwards.
TCCAGGCGTAGAGGATGCTGTTGTCGGAGCCTTCGATATAGGCGCCGAAGTTGATCGCGTAGCTCAGCAGCGCGGTGTTGTTGCTCTGCACGTCAGCCTGGTCGATACGCAGCAGGGTGTGGCCGAACATCGACGACGGGCTGTTGAGGTAGGCCGCCGGGAAGATCATCACCGCGCTGTGGGGCGCGACGTCCTTGAACCATTGGGTAAATTCTTTGCACTCCAGCGCGGGCAAGTCGGTGAGGTTCAACTGACTCTTGAGCCAGCGGGTACGTGCGGGGTAAACGCATTGGGCGTGCTTTTCGCCGAGGCTGGCCGGGGCGTACAGCGCCTCAACGGTGGCCTGCAGTTCCTGGTCCGGGTGGTGGGCGCCATCGGGGGCGAGGAAGAACTTTTTGTCGCTGACATAGCTGCGCCAGCCCTTGAGCTTGCCGGCTTCGTAATGGCCCAAAGACAGCCAGAACGGATCGTTGGCCAGTTGCTGCAAACGTTGATCATCAATATGCGGCGCCGCGTACAGCGGGGCGCAGGCGAAGAGTGCCAGCCAGGCAAAGCGTTTGAGCATAAGGGCAACTTAAGTCGGAAGTAGTGAGACCCAAAGGGGAGGCGGGCCCAAAAATAGAACCAAAAATAAAACCAGAAATAAAACCCGCGCCTCGAAAGGCGCGGGCCAGTCGAGCTTAAGCCTGGGTGGCGTATTTGGCCAGGCGGGTATCGCTTTTCAGTACAGCCAGGGTGTTGTTGTGCACGTCGTCAGCGGTCACGTCAGCTTTGCTGAAGATCTGCTGGAAGTGCTCGTGGGTCACGGCCGCGAAGTGCTCGCGATCTTCCGGTGCAACGCCCAGTACCACCGCGTAGGTGGTCAGCGCTTCGCCGTTGCCTTTGGCCATGTCTTCGGACAGCTCGTTCATCATGCCATTCATGGCAATCCAGGACTTGCCGCCGTAGGTCAGGGCGCTGTTGGTGCTGCAACCGTTGGTGCCCGAGGTCATGCCGAAGGTGGCGTTACCCGAGGTGCCGTTGGTGGTGGAAGCAAGGAAGTGAGCCGGAGTACCGCGCTGGCCTTCGAACAGCATGTTGCCCCAACCGCAGTTCGGGCCACCTGGCGATTCAGCCATTGCATTGAGGGAGACAACGGTGAAGAGAGTACCAAGAAGGATCCGTTTCATAGCTTTGTTCTCTTTGTGTGCAAACCAATGGACAAGGGTTCAGGCGCGTCGCAGCGCCCTAGGGGCCAGTTATTAGTCCAACCCGCGCAGTTTGGAGTTTAGGCACGTTCCTAGGGTTCCGTTATTTTTTATAAAACAATCCGTGTGGTTGTCGAGCGTGGCAGCGATTTTTTTGTAAGACGCATCCCCTGTCTATGCTTTCCCACAGGCTCGCCTTGCCAGAGCGCGTCAGCGAGAGCCAGAATGCCGTCATCTGCCCCGCCTGATGTAAGGAAGCCCGATGCCTGATCCTGTTGCTGCCAGCTTGCGTCTAGCGCCCGAAGCGCTGACTCGCCCTTTCTCCGCTGAACAGTTCAGCTTCTCGACCACCAATGATTTGGAGCCCTTTCGCGGTGTGCTTGGCCAGGAACGCGCAGTAGAAGCGTTGCAGTTCGGTGTGGCGATGCCACGCCCCGGTTACAACGTGTTTGTCATGGGCGAGCCCGGTACAGGCCGCTTTTCGTTCGTCAAACGCTACCTGAAAGCCGAAGGCAAACGCCTGCAGACCCCGGCGGACTGGGTCTACGTCAACAATTTTGACGAGCCGCGCGAACCGCGTGCCCTGGAATTGCCGGGCGGCGCTGCGGCGGCGTTCATCGCCGATATCAACGGCTTGGTCGACAACCTTGTCGCCACGTTCCCGGCCGTGTTCGAACACCCGACCTACCAACAGCGCAAAAGCGCCATCGACCGCGCCTTCAACCAGCGTTACGACAAGGCCTTGGACGTGATCGAGCGCCTGGCGCTGGAAAAAGACGTGGCGCTGTACCGCGACAGCTCCAACATCGCTTTCACGCCGATGCTCGACGGCAAGGCGCTGGACGAAGCTGAGTTCTCGCAACTGCCGGAAGTCGATCGCGAGCGCTTTCACACGGATATTTCCGAGCTGGAAGAGCGCCTCAACGAAGAACTGGCCAGCCTGCCGCAGTGGAAGCGTGAGTCCAACAACCAACTGCGCCAATTCAACGAAGAAACCATCACCCTGGCCCTGCAACCTTTGCTGGCGCCTCTGTCGGAAAAATACGCAGAGAACGCAGGCGTTTGCGGTTACCTGCAAGCCATGCAGGTCTACCTGCTGAAAACCGTGGTTGAGCAATTGGTCGACGACGCCAAGACCGACGCCCAGGCGCGCAAGCTGCTCGAAGAGCAATATTGCCCAAGCCTGGTGGTGGGCCATTCGGTCAATGGCGGCGCGCCGGTGGTGTTTGAACCGCACCCGACCTACGACAACCTGTTCGGCCGTATCGAATACAGCACCGACCAAGGCGCGCTCTACACCACCTATCGCCAGTTGCGTCCGGGCGCGTTGCACCGTGCCAATGGCGGTTTCCTGATCCTGGAAGCCGAGAAAATGCTCAGCGAGCCGTTTGTGTGGGACGCGCTCAAGCGCTCCTTGCAGTCGCGCAAGCTGAAGATGGAGTCGCCGCTGGGCGAGCTGGGCCGCTTGGCCACCGTGACCCTCAACCCGCAGATGATCCCGTTGCAGGTCAAGGTCATCATCATCGGCTCGCGCCAGCTGTACTACGCGTTGCAGGACGCCGACCCGGACTTCCAGGAGATGTTCCGCGTGCTGGTGGACTTCGACGAAGACATCCCGATGGTCGACGAAAGCCTGGAACAGTTCGCCCAGTTGCTCAAAACCCGCACCTCGGAAGAAGGCATGGCGCCGTTGACCTCGGACGCGGTGGCGCGGTTGGCCACTTACAGCGCACGGTTGGCGGAACACCAAGGGCGTCTGTCGGCGCGCATTGGCGACTTGTTCCAACTGGTCAGCGAGGCGGACTTTATCCGCCACCTGGCGGGCGACGAGATGACTGATGCCGGCCATATCGAACGGGCGCTCAAGGCCAAGGCCACGCGCACCGGGCGTGTATCGGCGCGGATTCTCGACGACATGCTCGCCGGGGTCATCCTGATCGACACCGCCGGTGCGGCGGTCGGCAAGTGCAACGGGCTGACCGTGCTGGAAGTCGGTGATTCGGCGTTCGGCGTGCCGGCGCGGATTTCCGCCACGGTGTACCCGGGCGGCAGCGGCATTGTCGACATCGAGCGCGAAGTTAACCTCGGCCAGCCGATCCACTCCAAGGGCGTGATGATCCTCACCGGTTACCTGGGCAGTCGTTATGCCCAGGAATTCCCGCTGGCGATCTCGGCCAGTATCGCGTTGGAGCAGTCCTACGGTTACGTGGACGGTGACAGTGCGTCGTTGGGCGAGGCGTGTACCTTGATTTCGGCCTTGTCGAAAACGCCGCTCAAGCAGTGTTTTGCCATCACCGGCTCAATCAACCAGTTTGGTGAAGTGCAGGCGGTGGGTGGGGTCAACGAGAAGATCGAAGGCTTCTTCCGCCTCTGCGAAGCCCGCGGCTTGACTGGCGAGCAGGGCGCAATCATCCCGCAGGCCAACGTGGCCACGCTGATGCTCGACGAGAAGGTGCTGCAAGCCGTGCGCGACGGGCAGTTCCATATCTATGCCGTGCGTCAGGCCGACGAGGCGCTGAGCCTGTTGGTGGGCGAGCCTGCCGGTGAGCCGGACGAAGAAGGGCAATTCCCCGAAGGCACAGTGAATGCGCGCGTGGTTGAGCGGTTGCGTGCGATCGCCGAGATGATCAGTGAGGATGATTTGAAGGAGGCGGAGAAGGAGCTGGCGCAGCAGGCGTTGGCGCAAACCCAGCCAACCTGATCTGCAGTTCGGAACGCGGTAAATGTGGGAGCTGGCTTGCCTGCGATAGCGGTGGGTTAGCCAGCAGAAGTGTCGGCTATGAGTCAGTCATCGCAGGCAAGCCAGCTCCCACATTGGATCGGTGGTGTTTCGTCACAAAATTGACTCCCATTTCAGGGACCAACGCCCGTTGGTCCCTACAACCTTGGTTTGTACTGGTTTTCTTCTATTCTGACTTTTAGGGATATCCACAGGAGTCGCAGGACAGAGACAGCCTCCCCGCGTGATTGAGGCTGAACACCGATCTACCGAGGGTCGCCGCCATGTCGCGCAACCTTTGCCTTACCCGCCAATGCCTGGGCCTGGTCACCCGTATCGAATGCTCCATTCGCCCGCTCGCGGGGGATAACGGCATGTGGACCTTATTGTTTGCTGCCGGCATGACCGGCGAGCAGCCGTCCACCATCAAGTCCCAAGGCCCGTTCCATGGGCCATTCGTGGCGGAAACCATTCTGGAGTCGATTGTGCAAAGCCTGACCTTGCACGGCTATGCGCTGGCCGATGACCCGCAGATCTGGTGCCTGCACCTGCAGGCCCATCTGCGACAACTTAACGGCGGGCGCTCGCATCCGGTCAGCGATACTCACCATTGATCGTTCCCACGCTCCGCGTGGGAATGCCGCTCCGGACGCTCCGCGTCCCGCAGCCAGCGCAGGTTCAAGCCGTGTGCAGGTGACGCGGAGCGTCACGGGATGCATTCCCACGCGGAGCGTGGGAACGATCGATAGCCTGACGTTGCATGGCTATGCGCTGCTGATGACCTGCAGATCTGCGACAACTCAACGGCGGGCGAGGGCGATTGGCGCTGTGATGATCGTTCCCACGCTCCGCGTGGGAATGCCGCCCCGGACGCTCCGCGTCCCGCAGCCAGCGCAGGTTCAAGCCGTGGGCAGGTGACGCGGAGCGTCACGGGATGCATTCCCAC
>NZ_VBVZ01000242.1 GCF_005863185.1 Pseudomonas edaphica | reverse complement strand
TCGGAGAACTGCACATTGATGCGTCCGTCCTGAAGCCAGACCGGATAGCCGCCCGGAAGCCCCAACGGACCGGGCGCGTGCACCAGTACCGGCGTCGGTGAGAACAGCCCTTCGATCACGGTGACCGCAGAACACGCGGTTAGAAACTGCCCATCAACCCCGCCCAAGCGACGAAACTCGGATTTCACCGTAGAAAAAATCACCTCATCGGACAGACGAGCGACTTCGCGCCGGCCGCGAACCTCATACAACAAGCGATAGCTGGCACGCGGGGGCCGTCCGCCCCGTGGCACGTAGTGGCTGAAATAATGCTGGGCATACAGCATCACCTCCACGTCAGCGGGAGAACACTTCAGCAACCGCGCGATGGAGAAACGCACGGCCGGAATCAGGTTGGCGACATTACCCACCCCGATGTCAGGGGCCAGACCGACCCTGGCCAGAATCGGATTGACGGCGTCAGGAAAGGCCGCATTGACGGTCAGGGTCGTGATACCGGAAGCCTTCACTGCCTGCATCAAGTCATGCATCAGTGTCAGGTGCATGGGTAACCAGGGACCGAACTGTGCCTGGTCAAGTTGTTCGAACGAGTGTTTGGGCAACCCGGTGATCACTCTCCATGACTGCAACGAGGCGCAGTTCACGATGATGTCCGGCGCATGTTCCCGAAGCACTTGGGTAACGCTGCCGATATCCGTCAAGTCCGCGATCACTGGCGAGATAGCAACATACTGCTCCAGTTGTGCGCACGACAGCGTCACCAGGTTACACATCCGGATGGTCATTTCTTCGTTGCGCCCCAGCACGACAAACTCGAACCTGTTCCTGGGCGCCAGAATCTTGAGAATGTGCAGGCACAAATTACCTGCGCCCACCAACAGCAACTTTTTCTTCGGTATGGGCTGGCTCACCGTGGGTAGGCTCCGTTATCAACCGGGATAACCTTGCCGGTCATATGACGAAAACCTTCACCGACCAACAGCAAAATGACCTCAGCAACACCACTGGGCAGGATGGGGTCTTTAAGAATTTCCTGGCGCGCGTATTCAGCCCGCCGATATTCAGGAATAGTGTCGTAGATGGCCGTGTCGTGAATCAGTGCCGGAGACACCGCGTTTACCCGCACAAAAGGGGCAAAGTTCCAGGCATTGGCCTTGGTCAAACCGATCACTGCAGCCTTCGTGGCGCCGTACAGGGCATCACAACTGCCCACTTCCCCTGCCACTGAGGTGATATTGACGATGCTGCGCGGTGCTTCGTGCTTCATTTCGCGTTCGGCGAAATCTTTGGAAAGGTAAACCAAGGCTTTAAGGTTAACGTTAAGCATTTCATCCACTTCTTTATCGGAATAGGCATAAATGCTTTTGCCGTGATACAGCCCTGCATTATTAATTAACCCATAGATAGTGGCATGACGCTCATACAGGCTTGGAATAAAGCCCTTGATCACAGCGTCACTGGAAAGATCGGCAACCTGTGTCTCTAATACACTCGCACTGTAAGTCTGTTGCAAGGTGTTGAGCGCATCCACGTCCTTATCGACGGCAATCACAAAGTAACCATCAACAATCGCCTGCTCCAGTGTCGCCCTACCAATTCCATTAGCGGCACCGGTAATAATCAATTTTTTCATGCCCTGTTTCCTATTGACAGAATTCGTTCATGCGCGCGTAAAAAACCCGGTGATAGTCATACATCGCTTTTAACGCTGGCGTATTATCGAGAACCTCTTTATCGGGCTGAGTCTTACTCGACGAAATAATGCACTCACTGTTTTCTGCGGCGACGTGCCAACTTCGCCAGGTTTTCCATTGCGGAGGGCACTCGCGTTTCCACACCATGGCTTGCGGCAGAAATTCAATATCCAAATAGTCACACAGTTTGCCAATCACGCGCTCCGGCGCTGCCGCCAGGTCATCAGCATTAATCACATAGGGCACTTTGCCGGTGAGTTTGGTGACCACACAAAAGATCTCATACAAGGCTTTATGCCCGATGGCTTGCAACGGCATGTTGGGGTGTATTCGATAATGCGAAAGAATGCTGCTGGCGGGCTCCCGAATAAGAAAGATATTGTCTTGTTGCGCCAGAAAGTCCACGTCTACTTTTAAGTCATCGAGGCAGTGATAACACATGTCTTTGTGAAATACGCTGGCCGTCTCCCTGGCCTTGACCAGTCGTTCTTTTATGCCCTGATACGTGGTTGGAAAACTATGATCCCATTCATCCGAAGGAATGGCAGAGTCTGCAGAAAATGCCATATGAGCAAACGGCTCGTGGAAGACTTCAAAGTCTTTGCGCTCGATAAACACGCGCTCCAACACCGTTGAACGAGAACGGGGGTGCGCCCATAACCCGACCATCTTGTTCATACGAGCACCCCATATTCGGCCGCCATGATCGCACTGAGCGAGCGACTGAAAGCGTGCACAGGGGGGCAGAGTCGAGTGCAAAAATCGGCCAAGCGTCGGTGCGCACTGTTGGCCTCATTGCACGTGTTGATAAAAGCCTCATGATTGCAAAAGTCATAAGGCTCAATGCCATCCAGGCAGTAGGCTTCGCAGAAATACGGAATACGAAACAACTTCGCGAGCGTCGAAACCGGGGGCTTCAAGGGTTCCCCTGCAGGAAATACAGGTTTACCGCGACTTTCGCGCTCAATCAAAAACTCAACCACCTCCGGCGTCAGTGTGTAGCACGTCGCCGACAAGCCGGTCTTCTCCAAGTGCCAGCAATGCTTGTTTCCACGCTCGTCGACATCGACTTTTATACTGGAAAGCAGGGTTTTGACAGGAACGGAAGACGCCGAGACCAGCGCCTGTATCTGCTCATAAACCAGCAACTCGGCCCAGCGCAGATCCTCTGGACTCAGCGTCAGGCCACGCTCCGCCGCTTGTAACGCAAGCTCGGGTTGACAGCCGAAGCGGCCGATCATGAACGTGATCACGTACTTGCAATGGCTTGTGTCAACACCCTTGCTGCGTGCAGTCACCCTTCCACGCTCTATTGCCTGGATGCCTGCCTTGAATTGCGAAACAGTGAAGCAGAACGTGATGTTGAGAGAACTTCCTTGCGCCACTAAGTGCTCGACAGTCGTAAGGCCTTCCTGGCTTGCGGGGACCTTCACCATCACATTCGCAGACAACTGACGCAGCGCCACTCCCCTGGCAGTCATGCGTTCAGCGCAGCGCACATCGACCGGATCAACTTGAGCGCTAATCCAGCCTTCACACTGCCCGGATTGAACCCAGCGTTGCTTCAGGTCCGCAGCCCCCTGCACGATCACTTCGTCGTACAGTTTCCTGCGCAACTCTTGGGGCGCCAGTTTGGCAAGATTAAACCGCGACAACCAATACTCGCGTTTTTCAAGAATCACCGCAGTGACCAGTCGAGGGTTTGTCGTCACATTGCTGAACCCACCGGGTTGCGAAAATGTGTCTGGCATTAACTGCTCTATGCAGCCAGACGCTGCCGGGTATTTTTCAAGCAAGTGTTTCTTATAAGGCACATAGACGGCAGGCGACGAATCCCACCAGACCTCCGAACGTTGATCATTACCCTTTAGCCGCTCTGTATAACCTGAAGTCTTCACAACGCCTCCTCCCTGAGTAGTCATATCACGCTAGCGCCTTGCGTAATTCACGCATATTGGAAAAAGGCAACGCCCCGGCATCAGCCAAAATTAAATGTCGGCCCACGGGCCCAAAACCCAACACGCTTATATTCGCCGCAACCGCCGCGCGAATGCCGACAACACTGTCTTCAATAACCAATGCATCACGGGGGTCGACGTTATAAGCAGCGCACGCCGTTAAAAATACTAAAGGGTCTGGTTTCCAACGCCCTAACTCATAACAACTGAATATGTGCCCGTCGAAATAAGACAACAGTCCCGTGAGACGTAAACAGTGTTCTATTTTATTACGGGGCGCACTGGAGGCTACGCAAAAAGGTAGCGTCAGGCCCTCCAGTACTTCTCTTATTCCATCGGTAGGTTTTAACTGCGCCGTCAAATCGATCCGTGCACGCTGACGGAAAGCTTCTTCAAACTGACTGTCCAGGCAAATACTCAATACCCGTTCAGCTTCACGTAAGCAGTCGGCAATCTTGCGCCCACGAAAGCGCTCAATGAATTCTACTAAGTCAAGGCCCGTAGCCTCTGGTGCGTCACGACGTGCTTGTTCATTCAGCAGGGAGATCAATACAGACAGGGTGATTTCTTCGCTGTGTACAAGTACACCGTCGCAGTCGAAGATCACTAACTTAGGCACGCCCACGCGGACAGGCGCAGCCTCCTGAACTGGTAGTTCCCCTATAAAGGCCAATGGGTACATGGGCATCTCTTATAGGTATATCCGCGATGACTTCTGAACTACCAGCGGAGCACATTTAGGTGTGCTTATAAGACGCCTAGAGAAAAATCCTGTCAAACGATTTTTAGCGGTTTATTAATTACTTTTAATTATTTATATTGTGTTTTTTATTCCTAAAAGCTAAGCACTTCAATCGAAAAACCCATTTGCGACTGCTGAACTTCTACCGACACGTGTCAGTCAGCACAAAGGACTCTCATAGAACGGTGGGTGGGCAATGCAGATCTCCTTGCAGCAACAAGTGGCCCTGGTCACCGGCGCCAGTTCCGGCATCGGCGCAGGCGCAGCCAAGGCGTTGGCCGAAGCCGGCGCGGCCGTGGTGCTCAACTACAACTCCCAGGCGGCGCCAGCCGAAGCCCTCGCTGCGCAGATCAACGCAGGCGGCGGGCGGGCAATTGCCATCGGCGGTGACGTGTCCAAAGAAGCCGACGTGGAGCGCCTGTTCGCCCAGACCCTTGAGGCCTTCGGTCACCTGGACATTCTGGTGGCCAACTCGGGCCTGCAAAAAGACGCCAATCTGGTCGACATGACCCTCGACGATTGGAACACCGTGATCGGCGTCAACCTCACCGGCCAGTTCCTGTGCGCCCGCGCCGCCGTGCGGATCTTCAATCGCCAAGGCATTCGCGACGGCGTCTCGCGGGCGGCCGGCAAAATCATCCATATGAGTTCGGTGCACCAGGTCATCCCGTGGGCCGGGCATGTGAATTACGCAGCCTCCAAGGGCGGCGTGGAGATGCTGATGCGCACCCTCGCCCAGGAAGTCAGTGAACAGCGCATCCGCATCAATGGCATCGCGCCAGGGGCGATTCGTACGGCAATTAACCGTGCGGCCACTGAAGGCGCGGCTGAAAAAGAACTGCTCAAGTTGATTCCCTACGGTCGCGTAGGCGATGTGGAAGACGTGGCCAATGCGGTGGTCTGGCTGGCCAGTGATGCCTCCGACTACGTGGTGGGCAGCACCTTGTTTATTGATGGCGGCATGAGCCTTTATCCGGAGTTTCGTGGCAATGGTTGATTTCAAGAATGAACAACAGAGCGCCATCGATGCCCATGGCATCATCGGCGATATGCGTAGCGCAGCGCTGGTGAACGACAAAGGCAGCATCGATTTTTTCTGCTGGCCGGAATTCGACAGTCCATCAATCTTCTGCTCACTGCTGGACACGCCCGAAGCCGGTGTTTTCCAACTCACCCCCGACCTGCCCAACGCACGCCGCGAGCAAATCTACCTGCCCGACACCAACGTGCTGCAAACCCGCTGGCTGAGCGATGAAGCCGTGGTGGAAATCACTGACCTGCTGACCGTTGGCGAAGACGTCGACGACCTGCCGCTGTTGATTCGCCGCGTGCGTGTGGTCAGCGGCAAAGCCATCCTTCACCTGCGCTGCGCCGTGCGCCATAACTATTCCCGCGCACAAACCCAGGCGACGACCGACAACGGTGGCGTGCTGTTTACGGCTGACGGCCAGCCCGCCCTGCGCCTGGTCGGTAGCCATCCGCTGAACCTCGAAGACCACGCGGCAGTCGCAAGCTTTAGCCTGAGCCAGGAGGAAGGCGCCGAATTTGTCCTCGGTGGCGCCGACGACCCACGCGTCACCAATGACTGCACCGACCTGTACCTGGAACGCACTCTGAAGTTCTGGCGCGGCTGGATCGCGCAATCAAATTACCGTGGGCGCTGGCGTGAAATGGTCAACCGCTCGGCATTGGCCTTGAAGCTTTTGACCTCACGCAAACACGGCGCAATCATCGCTGCCGCCACCTTCGGCCTGCCGGAATCACCCGGCGGCGAACGCAACTGGGATTACCGCTACACATGGATCCGCGACGCCTCGTTCACCGTTTACGCGTTTATGCGCCTGGGCTTTGTCGAGGAAGCCAACAGCTACATGCGCTGGCTCAAAGGCCGAGTCAGCGATTGCTGCGGCCAGCCGACCAAAATCAATATCCTCTACGGCATTGATGGGCGCCAGGAGCTGCCGGAAACCACACTCGATCACTTGACCGGGCACGGCGGCGCCAAGCCGGTGCGCGTCGGCAATGAGGCGTTCGACCAGATCCAGTTGGATATCTACGGCGAGCTGATGGACGCGGTGTACCTGGTTAACAAATATGGCGAGGCGATTTCCCACGAAGGCTGGAAACACACGGTGGAAGTGGCCGACCAGGTCTGCGAAATCTGGAACCAGAAAGATGTCGGGATCTGGGAGATGCGCGGCGAGCAGCATCACTTCCTGCATTCGCGGCTGATGTGCTGGGTGGCGCTGGACCGCGCAATCCGCCTGGCCTCAAAACGCTCGCTGCCGGCCCCATTCGCACGCTGGGACCAGACCCGTCAGGCCATCTACGCCGATATCTGGAGCAATTTCTGGAACGAAGAGCGCGGGCACTTTGTGCAACATATCGGCAGCACCGCACTGGATGGCTCGATGCTGCTGATGCCGCTGGTGCGCTTCGTCGCGGCCACCGACCCGCGCTGGCTGTCGACCCTGGAAGCAATCCAGAAAAGCCTGGTGCGTGACGGCATGGTCTATCGCTACCGCAACGACGACAGCCAGATCGACGGCCTGCAAGGCACCGAAGGCGCCTTTACTGCGTGCTCGTTCTGGTACGTCGAATGCCTGGCCCGCGCCGGCCAAGTGGAGAAAGCCCACCTGGAATTCGAACAACTGCTGCGCTACGCCAACCCGCTGGGCCTGTACGCCGAAGAGTTCGACAGCCAGGCCCGTCACCTGGGCAATACGCCCCAGGCGCTGAGCCACCTGGCATTGATCAGTGCGGCGACGTTTTTGGACCGTAAGCTCAGTGGGGAAAAGACCGTGTGGCAACCCTGAGGTGGGCTGTGCACAATGGGCAGTCCCGTCGTTAGACTGCTCGGAAAACTTGGAGGTAGATGTGGGGTGGCATGCTTTTGCCAAAATCATTGATCGCGAGCCGGTTTTCGCGACACTAGCGCCATGAGCGGATTTCCTGCCCTCGCTACCCCGCGCCTGCACCTGCGAGAACTGCAAGTGAGCGACGCCCCCGCGCTGTTCGCCATCCACGCGGATGCCGCGAGCATGCGCTGGTTCGGCGTCGACCCGATGACTGACCTCCCCCAGGCCGAAGCCCTGATCGAAACGTTCGCCCAGTGGCGCACCCACCCAAACCCAGGCACACGTTGGGGCCTTGAACACCAAGGCAAGTTGATCGGCAGCTGCGGCCTGTTCAAGTGGAACCGCGTCTGGAACAGTTGCGCGTTGTCCTGCGAGCTGGCACCTGCTGCTCGTGGGCAGGGCTTGATGAACGAAGCCTTGCAGGCCATGCTCGATTGGGGCTTTGAGCATATGCAGTTGCATCGCGTCGAAGCCTTGGTGCACCCGCAGAACACTGCTTCTGTAGCGCTATTGAAACGCCTGGGTTTTAAAACCGAAGGCACATTACGAGACGCAGGGTTCTGGAATGGCCAGCGGCATGACCTGAGGGTGCTGGGGTTATTGGCGCAAGAGTGTATAGACAACCACTGAGAGGCCTATAACGATACCGATGCCACTTAACGCGCCCTGATATTCAAGGAATGAATATGATCCTACGTATTGAAAGAGATGTAAGCACACCGATCCGACCTATATTGAGCTGGAGCGAAACGTGGGAAAGCTACGATAAAGGCTTGATCAAATGTTGGGAGGTTGGTCGGGCACTGGCAACTGGATATTGATCCTGCGCAGGAGGTCCCTAAAACGTGCTCGCGTACTCACATGATGGTTACGTTCACGCCCGACAAAGCGAAGTACATCAATCAGACCACGGAATCTGAAGGTTAAGGAGCAGGACGCATGGATCTTCATAAGGAATTCGAGCGAAGCATTTTCTTTCACCAGGCACGTATTGACCGACGCTCTGCCGATGCATTGGTCGGGATTACCGCTGGCTTGACGGCTGATGGCAAAATCAACCAAAGGGAAGCCGAGTTTCTCAAAACCTGGATAGAGACCCATCTGATACAACTTGAAGATCCGGTCGTTAACATTCTTTATCAACGTCTCGCCAATATGCTGAGCGACGGTGTGCTGGATGAAGATGAGTCGAACGAGCTATTGGAAATGCTGCATCAATTCTCGGGCCTTCCAATTGGGGCACCTCAGCGCACGACAGGCGTTAGCAGCCTGCCGTTGAACGACCCGGTTCCTGAGCTCGATTGGCAGGGCAGGGTTTTCCTGTTTACAGGAGTCATGGCATACGGCCCTCGCAAAGACTGCGAGTCGCTCGTACTCGAACGAGGAGGCGTGATCGGAAACTCTGTTAGTAAAAAAGTCCATTTCCTGGTGGTGGGCAGCATTGGCAATGAGCAGTGGCTCCACAGTTCCTACGGTACGAAAATCAAGAAAGCAGTGGCGTTGCGAAACAGCGGCGTTCCCATCGCAATCATCAGCGAAAGCCACTGGCAACAGGTGGTGTTCGGTTGAATCCCATCATTTCCATCC
>NZ_VBVZ01000241.1 GCF_005863185.1 Pseudomonas edaphica | reverse complement strand
GTCCAATGACCGCCTCAGCCAGTGCGTCAACGATGCCACCGCCAAGGTTCGCGAAGGCGTTAACCTGGCGCCTGCATTGGCAGTGGAAAAGGTCTTCCCGCCGGTGTTGATTCACCTGATTGCCAGCGGCGAAAAAACCGGTTCACTGCCGCCGATGCTTGAACGTGCGGCGCAGACCTTGTCCCGCGATATCGAACGCCGGGCGATGGGCATGACGGCGTTGCTGGAGCCGCTGATGATTGTGGTGATGGGGGCGGTGGTGCTGGTGATTGTGATGGCGGTGTTGTTGCCGATCATCGAGATCAACCAACTGGTGACCTGATTGCACCCGGTCAAATGTGGGAGCTGGCTTGCCTGCGATGGCATCAACTCGGTGTGCCTGATGTACCGAGGTATCTGCATCGCAGGCAAGCCAGCTCCCACATCTGGGTCGGTTTTATTCAGTTGATTCTGCTCGCTCCCTATATGCATCACTGCAACCTCGGGTTCCTCATTCCGTCACATCCAACCCACTGCGACACAGCCCACACCGCATCCAGCAAAACCCCGCTGAAACCTCGCTGTCACCTGCCTTGAAATCGCTCAAAAGCATGACCGAAACACCCGAGAATCTTTCGTAAAATCAAGCGCTTCCTCCCGAGGTTTTTTCCTTTTGCTGTCATCGGATGCTGCGAAATTGCCTACCCATGGCCTCAACCCCAGCCACCCCCGGAACACGGCCCGGGACCGAAGCCATAGCGTCATGCAAGAGCCCTCTACCCAAACGTACAAACACGACGAAAGGAGATTCTTCATGTTTAAGCGCACTATGATCGCAGCCTCTTTGGTAGTTGCAGCACTGGCTTCCGCCCAATCCATGGCCGCAGTGGTCGGTGGCGGTGCCACCCTGCCGGAAAAACTCTACGGCAGCACGGCCACTTCGACCACGGCTACCGGCATCCTCTCTGCCACCGTCCCTGGTTTTAACCCCTATATCGGTGTAGGCAGCGGCGACGGCAAAAAGGCCTTCTTCGGTAATGATTCGACCAAGCTGAAACTGGCTGCCGGCATCACCGTTGACTATGCGGGCAGTGACTCGATCGTTAGCGTTGCGGAACTGGCGGCTTATAATGCTGACGCCGTGAACGGCCGTGCCGCCTACGGCCCGTTGATTCAAATCCCGGCCGAGGCCACGTCGGTGACAGTGCCTTACCACATCGACGGCAAGACATCGCTGCAGCTCAGCAGTGGCCAGTTGGCTGATATCTTTGCCGGCAAAATCACTAACTGGAACCAGGTGCTATTCAACGGGGCTGCGGGTCCAAACCTGCAGATCAAAGTGGTCTATCGCCAGGAAACCAGCGGCACTACCGAGATCTTGACCAACCACCTCAAGGCGGTAAAACCTGCTTCGGTGCCGGCTGTCAGCAACAGCTTCGTCACCGCCATCGGTTTTGACCCAGCCACCAGCGCTCCGGCCGGCTCAAGCTACATCGCGGTCACCGGCAGTCAAGGTGTTGCCACTGCCATTACCAACAACAACGGTGCCATCGGTTACGTCAGCCCTGACTATGCACAGTTCAACAGCGCTGCCGCTGTTGCTTCGGTCAACGGTTTCCTGCCGACTGAAGTCAACGTTCAAGCCAGCCTTGACGGTGTTGTACCTCCGGTTCTTGGCAGCGACGAAGCCAAAAATCCTCTGAACTGGGTCCCTACGTTTCCTAACCCTACCGCAGGCTACCCCATTGTGGGCTACACCAACCTGGTCTTCAGCCAGTGCTACAAAGACACCACTGACACCGCGCGTATCCGTGTGTTCTTGAACCGTCACTACACCGGTTTGAACAACGCAACCACCAGCAGCCACTCGTTCATCCCGTTGTCCGCTACTTGGCAGAAAGCTGTCCACGACAACTTCTACGCCACCACCAGCGCCCTGCGCCTGGGCGACACCAACACCTGCAACGGTATTGGCCGTCCGCAGTAAGCCCCGTCTCGACAGGGTTTGCCCCACAACCGGCAATGACTTCGCGTCATTGCCGGTTTTGTCGTTTCCTCGCCCAACCCGCCAGTTGAACCGCACTGCGTGAACATTGTGTGACAACAGTTCGGTCGCGCCCCCCGGCAACTGCCTTAAGCAATAACCCCGACACGTGGCCGCGCAGTGTTTGCGTGCCCGTCGTTCGCCTGACCCGTCAAAAGGACCTGTAAGTGATGCGTTCCCGACTGAAGCTGCCTGCTACCCGTGCCGACAAGGTGCCTGCCACCTCAGGTCAAGTGTTGCTGCTCAAACCCCTGGCCCAGGTCATTGCGCTGCTGGTGTTTGCCGGTGGTGCCCACGCGGCGCAGCCTCAGGCGTTCAGTTCGGGCTGGTTTTCGGCCAAGGGCGCAGCGCAAACGGCCGGCAGCGCACGACCGGGTGTGGTGATGCCGGGAACGCCGCCGCCGTTGTCCCAGCAACAGCGCGGCAACGAGCAGTTGCAGCGCTCCTTGCAGAACCTCAATACCAGCGTCGCCGCGATTGCCGCGCAACAGGCCGTGCAGGCCGCTGCCAGAAGCAGCGCGGGCGCGGCGCCGCAGAGCATCCACAACGGCCTGGGTGGTAATGGCTTGAATGTGGTGATTGGCGCAGATGGCAAGCCGCTGTTCGTCAACGCCGAAGGGCCGGTGCAGACCGATGCCAACGGCAAGACGCTGGTGTCGATCAAGCAGACGGCCGACAAGGCGATCCTCAATTGGCAAACCTTCAACGTGGGCCGCGACACCACCGTGCAGTTCCAGCAGAACAGCGATTGGGCGGTGCTCAACAAGATCAATAACAGCACCGCGCCTAGCCAGATCCAGGGGGCGATCAAGGCCGACGGCACGGTGATGATCGTCAACGGCAACGGCGTGGTGTTCAGCGGCAGCAGCCAGGTCAATGTGCGCAACCTGGTGGCGGCAGCCACCGGGTTCAGCGATGAGCAATTCACCGCCAGGGGCCTGTACAGCGCCAGCAACAGCGCGCCGAGTTTTGCCCAGGCCGCTGGCAATGTGACGGTCGAGCGCGGCGCGCAGATCCAGACCCAGGTGCCCGCGACATCGACGGCGGGTGGCGGTTATGTGCTGTTGCTGGGCAAAGAGGTGGCAAACGCCGGGAGCATTTCCACTGCACGCGGCCAGACTGTGCTGGCGGCGGGCGACAGCTTTGTGATCAAGAAGGGCTACAGCACTGACGGCAATGTTGCTTCCACTACACGCGGCAACGAAGTCAGCGTCACCGGCAGTGGCAAGGCCAGCAACACGGGGTTGATCCAGGCCTCTACGGGGGACATCACCCTGACCGGCCAGCAGGTGCTGCAAAACGGCGTGGTGCTTTCAAGCTCCTCGGTGGAAGCACGTGGCACCGTGCATTTGAAGGGCACCGGCAGCAACGCCAGCGTAAGCCTGGGCGAGGGCAGCCTCAGCGCCATTGTGCTCGACAGCAGCAACGCCCTCGACAGCCAGCGCGCCGGGTTGATTACCCCGGCGGCTGACCAGGCCGGTAACGTCGTGCCGGCTGACGTGTACCGGCGCGACCAATCCCTGGTGGAAATCACCAGTGACGGCACGGTGGACTTTCGCAGCGGCTCCCTGACGCTGGCAACGGGTGGTCAGGTCGGCGTGAAGGCGGCGCAGCGCAGCTTGCTGCGTGACGGCGCAGTGATCGACGTGTCCGGCGCCATCGGCGTCAAGTTGGCGATGGAGTCCAACAGCGTCAAGGTCAATATCCAGGGTAACGAGCAGCGCGATGCGGCGGTCAACCGTGACGGCAAAACGCTGAACAACAACGATGTGTGGGTGGATGTCCGCGACCTGATTTTTGTCCCGGCCGGCACCAATGGCTATGCCACCGACCGCTGGTACACCGCGGGCGGCCTGCTGGAAGTGGGCGGCTATCTGGGCACGCGCAACCACGGCATTGGCGAATGGATGGCCCAGGGCGGCACGGTGACGTTCAGCGGCAAGGACGTGGTGACCCGGCAGGGTTCGCAGATCAACCTGTCGGGCGGCACCCTTGATGTGCAGGCCGGCAAGATCCAGCAAACCTGGCTCAAAGGCCCTGATGGACGCTTGTACGAGCTGTCCAGTGCGCCGGGGGATTTGCTTTATACCGGGATCTACAAGGGTTACGAAGACCACAGCCAGCGCTGGGGCGTGACCGACTATTACTACAACCCGCTGATCGCCCCGCGCGAGCGCAGCGAAGCCGGCTATACCGTCGGGCGCGATGCCGGGCGCCTGGTCGTCAGTACTGCCGGCGCCGTGCTGGAAGGGCAAATTGTCGGCGACACCTACCAGGGTGAGCGCCAGACCCAGGCTGCGCAAAAAGGCCTGGACGGTTACCTGCAATCGCAAAAAGCCGTGGCCCGTGGCGCCGCCCTGGTGGTGGGCAGCTATGTGCCGTACTACGTCAAGGACAGTGCCCAGTTGCAGTATGCCTTGGGCGCGGACGCCAACACGGCGAAGAACGTGGTGCTGGGGCCAAGGGCCGCTGCCGTCGCGGCCGGGTTGGACTTGAACAGCGCACTGCCGGCTGATCGAGTGTCGACGTTGTATCTGGACAGTGAGGCGTTGAGCGCGACGAAACTGGGATCGATCAAGGTCGCCAGCACCGGCTCGATTCTGGTCAATGGCGCTCTGGAGGTGGAGCCCGCCGGTGACATCACCTTGTTTGGTCCCAAGATCGAGGTCAATGCCAACCTCACCGCGCATTCCGGCAGCCTGCAGCTGGGCAACGTGCAGGCGCAGATTACGCCGACCGGCAAGAACGACGTGACCCTTGGTGGTCGCGGCAGCTTGGTTGTCAATGCTGGCGTGTCGCTGGATACCAGCGGTCTGTGGAGCAACCAGTTGCTCAGTGTGAGCGACAGCAGCCGGTTGCCTTACCTCAACGGCGGCAACGTGGCCTTGCGCAGCAGTGGCGATGTGAGCCTGGCAGCCGGCAGCCGGGTGGACGTGTCTTCCGGCGCGGCCCTGGATGCCAGGAACCAACTGATCGGTGGCAAGGGCGGCGACGTCACGCTTGCGGCCAACGCCAACAGTGCAGACAGCCGCGGCAACCTGGCCCTCAACGGCGAGTTGCTCGGCTATGGCGTCAGTGGCGGCGGGCGCTTGAGTGTGCAGGCCGGCAAGGTGCTGATCAGTGATCAGCCGGCCGCGCCCCAGGCGGGCACGCTGCAACTCGACAGCGGGTTCTTCAACAAAGGCTTTGGTGCCTACGACATCACCGGCAACGAAGGTTTGTTAGTGGCCGACGGTACTCAGGTCGACGTGACTGCGCCGGTTTACCGCCTCAATGACACCGCGCAAAACCTGGTGAGCGGCGCCGACCCGCGCAGCGCATTGCAAATCTGGACGCCGCCGCAATACCGCGAAACCCCCACCAAGGGCCAGTTGACCCTGCGCAAAGGCGCGAGCCTGAGCTTGCAAGCAGGTACCGCATTGTCCACTGCGGCGCAGATGGCTGCGGTGCAGGCGCGCATTGGCCAGGGTGCGGTGATCAACGTGGATCCGGGCCAGTCCATCGGCGTGCGCAGCATTGGCCAGTTGACCGTGGACGGCACGTTGAATGCCTGGGGCGGCACTATCACCCTGGGTGGCGTCAGCGTGCAGCCCACGGTGGCCGATGGTGTTGAGGCCAAAGGTCACGACCGTTCGATCTGGGTCGGCGAACACGCCGTGCTGGACGTGGCCGCACGCGCAGCCACGGCTGTCGACAGCCTGGGGCGGCGCTACGGCGTGGTGGGCCAGGGCGGCACTCTCGTGATTGGCGGGGTGATTGACCCGGCCACCGGCGTCGCCAGCGCGGCCAACCTGTTTGTGGTGGTGCGCGAAGGCGCACGCCTGGACGCCTCTGGTAGCCAGGCGCTACTGGACATGTCCGGTGCCGGCCCCACAGTGGTCGCCAGCCGTGGCGGCACCATCTCCCTGGCTTCCAACAATGGCCTTTATCTGGACGGCACGCTTAGCGCCAACAGCGGCGGCGCCGGTGCGGCGGGTGGCAGCCTGAACGTGGCCCTGGAAGCGCCGTTGTACCTCGATACCGCCGCTGCCCGTGTGCGCCAGGCGCGTGAATTGATCGTCAGTGCCGCCGATTCAGGCGCGCCTTTACCGATCGGCAGTACGCCCGAAGCGGTGGCGGGCGGCTTGACCTACGGGCATGGACGGCTGACGGCCAACCAGGTCAGCGCCGGCGGTTTCGACAACCTGTCGCTGCTGAGCAACGGCCTGATCAGCTTTGACGGTGATGTGTCCTTGCGTCTGGGGCAGAGCCTGAGCCTGTATTCAGGGGCCATGGCTTTGACCGATAGCGCCGCGAAGCCGTCTCAGGTGTTTTTGACCGCACCCTATGTGCGCCTTGCCGGGGTGGGCAACAACAACAGCGCCACCGACAGCCTGGTGCGCCCGACGGTCCAGGGCGGCGTTTCCACTCAAGGTACGGCTGGCCTGTTGAGCGTCGAAGCGTCGAACGTGCTGGATGTGCGTGATAGCGTCAATTTCGGCGCCCATGCCGAGCGCTCCAAAGCGTTGGCCAACGGTATTGACCGGCGTGCCTTTGACCAGGCTCATTTGGTCAGCCAGGGGGATATGCGCTTTCTGGCCCGAAGCGCCGACAAAACCCAAACCGCCCTGACCACCCAAGCCGACCTGAACCTGATCGCCGCGCAGATTTACCCGGCGACCGGGGCCGTTGCCGAGGTGACGGCAGGTAACACCGGCGGTGAATTTGACCCGGCGCGTACGTTGCGCATTGGCCGGGTGCGCAGTACGGACCCGGCGCTGCCTTACTCAGTGTTCGGCAGCCTATCGCTGAACGCCTCGACCATCGAGCAAGGCGGTGTGCTTCGCGCGCCTATGGGCAGTCTCAGCTTGGGTGTGGACGGTGGTATTACGCGCGCTACCAAAGTGATCAATCTGTTGCCGGGCAGCCTGACCTCTGTCAGCGCAGGTGGCCTGGTGCTGCCTTATGGTGGAACAGTCGACGGCGTGACGTGGCGCTACGACGGCAAGCAGGTAGAGTTGTTGGGCGTTGGCGGCACCCGCAGTACAGGTAATGCGGCGGTGGGTGTGCAACTGGCGGGCGGCTCGCTGAATGTGCAACGGGACGCAGTGCTGGACCTTTCCGGTGGCGGCCAATTGCTTGGCGCGGCATTCGTTTCCGGGCGCGGCGGTTCCACGGATGCGCGCTACAACCCCTTGGTGCAAATCGGAGCGGACGGACGCTTTTCCTTACCGGGCCTGGCCACCAACCCCATCTATGCGATTGTCCCCGGCAGCCAGCCCTGGGTAGCGCCGAGCGGCGGCGAAGCGGGCGCGACCCAGCCTCTGGTCGGCCAGCAAATCAATATCGGTGCGGGTGTGCCTGGCCTGCCACAGGGGACCTACACCTTGCTGCCGTCCACTTACGCCCTGTTGCCAGGGGCGTTTCGGTTGGAGATCAACGGCTTGGCCGCGCCGTTCGCCAGCGGCGCGATGCACAGCGCCGCGGCCATGAATAACGGTTCCTGGTCAACCGAAGGCTTGCTGTCGGTTGCCGGTACTCACATTCGTGACAGTTTATCGAGCCAGTTGATTGTCACTCCGGCTGAGGTATTGCGCCGTTATTCCCAGTACAACGAAACCGCTTACGCAGACTTTATTCGCGCGGATGCGGCACGCCTGGGTGTGCCACGTGCTGCGCTTGAAGCCGATGCCAAAACCCTGAGATTGCGACTGGTGGGCGGTCAAAAAGACCTGGGGTTCAGCTTTGATGGTGAGGGGCGCTTCAACCCCGCACAGGGCGGTTTTGGTGCCACTGTTGCGGTGCTGTCCAGTGGCGACATAGAAGTGGTTTCTGACACCGCAACGGCCAGTAGCGCTGCATTGATGGCGTCGGTGCGGGCCAGCGACTTGAATGCCTTGGGGGCTGCCCGTTTGGTGGTGGGCGGTGAACTGACGGTGGTGTATGGCCAAGGTGGCAACTTCGTCAGGTCCGACCTGGCAGCCATCACCGCGAGCTCGGTGGTTGTGCGCCAGGACGCGACCCTGGCGGCGCCGGAAGTGTTCCTGGTGTCGGGCAGGTCATCGGGCGCGATTGAAATCGAGCAAGGTGCGTCGATCAATACCTTGGGGCGCGGCAAGGCCGCCTATGACTCCGATGATGGTTTTATCTACCGGCCGGGCACCCGCAGCGTGTTGGCAGTCTCCAATGGACGTTTGCAGATGCTGGCGCCGGTAAACGGTGACGGCCCCAGTGGGCCGGGCAGCATTCTTATCGGCCAATGCAGCCTGAGTGCCTGCAGCGGCGACGCATCACTCTATTCCGAAGGCTCGATAGCCTTTGCCACCACCAACCGGTTTGCCTTGAGTGACAGCGTGCGCTATGGCACCCGCCATCTGGCCCTGGCGGTGGGTGGGATCAACGTCGGCAGTGCCCAAGCGCTGGCCGACGCCGCTGCGCGGGGTGTGCTGCCGTCGGGCCTGACCCTCAACCAGCAGGTGCTGGACCGCCTGCTGCGCGGCGATGCTTCCAGCGGTGCACCGGCCTTGCAAAGCCTGGCGCTGACCGCCGGGCAATCGTTGAATTTTTATGGCAACACCACGCTGAGCACCCTCGACAGTTCGGGTAAGTCGCTGCTCGATGAGCTGCTGCTGACCACGCCTGCGATCTATGGGTACGGCAGCGCCAGTGATGTGGCGCTGATCCAGACCGGCACCCTGGTATGGGGTGGCGCCACCAGCACACCGCCAGCCGTGATCAGCAATGGGGCGGGTACCGGCAGCGGCACCCTGGGCCTGATGTACCGTCAGGCTGCCTTTGTGGTTGGCCGTGATACGTTCGCTGGCGTTGAGGTTGACCGT